>NZ_JACJSP010000005.1 GCF_014698235.1 Limnothrix sp. FACHB-406
CTGTGATGGGGGTAGCGAGGCGAGGCTTTCGTAGAGCATCTCTCGATGGTGGTGACAGCGACTTTCCACACCACTATTCTATTCGTGCAAGAGGTCTAATCCCTAGAAACCCCTAGAAATTCCTAGGTTGCTGGGATTCCCAGGGATTCCCTAGGCAGCCCTCGGGAATTCCGGGAACTGCCTAGGGGGCGTGGCGACAATGGGCGGCCGCGCCAGGCGCTGAGCCAGGGGAAGCAAGGACGTGGCGGTGGTTCCCGCTGGCATGATTCGGCGATCGCTCGGGTTGGGAGCCATCAGGGTATCGATCGCATCGGCGATCGAGTCCGGCAACCCCGGCACAGCCCAGCGCCAGTCAAAGTCAGAGTCAACACTTTGGGCAATCAAATCTAAGGGATGCTGCCCCGTGAGCCAATGCACGATCGTGCGGCCCAGGCTAAACCAATCGCTGGCGGGGCCAATGGGCTGCCCTTGCCGCTGCTCTGGGGCAATGTAGCCAGCGGAGCCACAGGCCGCCGCCCGCTCACCCACCAGCATTGCCGCATCAAAATCCACCAGGGCCAAATCCCCCTGGGGTCGCCGAATCAGATTGGCGGGCTTCACGTCCCCATGGATCCAGCCGGCTTGGTGCAGGTTGTGAAGCAGGCTGCTGAGTTGCACCCACCAGCGAATCGCTGCCATGGGGTCGATCGCCCCCTGTCGATCGAGATAAGCCTCTAGGGATTCCCCCGCGATCGCTTCCATCACCAGCCCCTGAAAGGGCCAGCGGCTGTCGATCGGTCGCCAGCAAAAGAAGCCATCCACGGCCGCCTTGGGGATTTGGGGATGCTGGGGGCCGCGCATCAGCACTTCCGCTTCCCGATAAAGCCGATCGAGCCGGGTTGATTGTTGACGAATCAACAGTTTCAAAACCTTGGGCCGATCGTCGTCTTCCAAGTCCACCACCTCAAACACTTGCACCTGACCGACTTGGGGCAATCGTGCGGCGGCGGCATTCAGCCCCCGCAGGATGCTGTAGCGATCGTGAATTAAGGTTCCGTCGGGCCAAGCCGTTTTCCGATCCTGAGACAACACCGGAGAGGGAAGGATCATGGGGCATTCTCGACCAAAGTTTCAAGAATTCAGCAACACAGAGCAAGCAGCTAGGGCGCAATTACTCAAGCCCTAAACCCAACATCAACTGCATTAACATCGCCTTGCTTGGAAATTTTTATGCAGGCTCCAAAACCTGGAATTGTTGTTGATTTAGCCCAAAAACCATCAGCAGCCCATTGGCTTGGATCCGGCTGCGGCCCATGACAGCGGGCTTTGGCCCAGAACCCAGATGAATTGCTCGCGGCTTTTGGCCCAGATCCAGGGGCGATCGACCCTAGGTCTGTCCGTTGAACGAATTTGTTGAACGAGTCCTCTGAGCTAACAGGAATTCACGAGGGCTGAACAATCAGTTTCCCCCACGCGATCGGCGCGGAATCGGTGGCGAAATCAGCTTGAAAATCAGAATATCTCGATTCATTTTGTAAGAGCCAAAGCCAAAATCTTAGGTAAAACTCTAAAATCTTAGGTAAATCTCAAATCTTCGATCAATTCGATGAAACTGACCTGAATCTCGGCCACGAACTTTGGCTAATCGAGCCTTTCCCGAAGGAGGGTGACCAGCAAACGATGGATAGCAAAAGCACGTTGTTTCAGGAGGTGGGGTGCGAATGGAATCTCGAAGGTCTCTATCGCGACTTGGGCCGAGTCAAGGCCCGGCTGCTGTGGGCAAAGCAGGGGCAGCCCTGTCCGGAGTTTCCTGCCGCTGGTGATCCTCGGCGATCGCAACTCAGCCGCACTGAACGCCTCTATTTGCGCGGATTTCTCACAGGAATGAGCATTAAAGCCCTGGCAACAGTGCTTGAAATTAACACCGATGCTCTCCGAACGGAACTCACAAATAAGCTTTACACTTATCTTAAAGCATTATTAAATTGGGAAGGGCGTTTTTGTCATCGCCGAGCTTTGGCAATGTTAGCAGAACGTCCCTATCGAATTTCCGCCGCTCCGATCGCGGAGCATCGAAACTTGAAGGTTTATTTACCAGCTCAGGATAGTGCGATTTTGGAGGGCCGCGATCGGGAGTGGGAACACCTGATTCACTGGCTGCAACGGAATCAAGAAGAGCGATTTTGGGTGATTGAAGGCGCTGGCGGAACCGGTAAGACGGCCCTGGTTTTAGCGAGCGTTCATTATTTAATTCAACAAAACTCTTGCCCTTTTCAGCGGGTCTTGTTCACTTCCGCTAAAACCCATTACTTAACGGGAATGGGGTTGCTGCCAGGATGTCGATCGCAACAAACCCTAGAGCAGCTATTATCGGAAATTTTGCAAGATCTCACATCCGATTCTGATCGGGTGGCAAATGAATGGAACGATCGCCCGTTGCCCGATCGAATGCGACAGGCTTGGACTTTGATGGCTCAACAACCCATGTTGTTGATTTTGGATAGTTTTGAGGAAGTGACGGATCCGCAGGCCACGTTGGCGTTTTTGTATGAATTGCCGGCCACGGTCAAGGTGTTGTTCACCTGTCGCTATCGGTTGCCGATCGCCCGATCGCTCCACCTAGATCCCCTGGAGCCAGAGGCGGCCTTGCGGTGGATCATGCAGCGGGTTCCGGAAACGGGTTGGCCTTGGTCTCTGGGGCAATATCGGCGCTTGGTGGCGGCGGCGGGTTCCCTGCCGGGGCCGATCGCTTGGGGGTTGGGGCAATTGGCGGCGGGCCAACCAATCGCCTGGGTCATTGCCCAACTGGAGCAGCCGGATCACTGGGTGACGCAGTTTTACTGCGCCAATACCCTGGAGGCTTTGGGCGGGCAGTTGGCGGGGCAATTCCTGTTGGCCCTCAGTTGGTTTGCGGTTCCCGTGCAACCGGCACTGTTAGCCCAAGTGGCCGGAGTGGATCCAGAAGCCCATGCCACTTGGGCCCATTTGGCCAAGCTGGCTGAGCAGTCCATGGTGACCCTCCATTGTGATGGGTGCTATGGTCTGTCGTCCTTGGCTCGGCGTTATGTGGCCACGGTGGGGGTCGATCGCCTGGCCCCAACTCAAGAAATGGCGATGCGTGAGCGATGGTTGCAATGGGCGATCGACTACGTGCGGCAACATGGCCAGGGCGATCGCCTGGAGTGGTTAACCGATCACCAGGCGATCGATCTCCATTGGGACACCCTGAATCAGGTTTTGGATTGGTGTTTGGCGGCCGGGCGATTGGAGTCGTTTTGGCAGGTTTTTCAACCCCTCAGGGGCTACAGCCACTTTCGCGGTCATTGGTCGGAGCGGATTGCCCGCGATGCCAAAGCCATCCAACTGGCTCGTCAGCAGCAGAACTCGGCCTTGGAGGCACGCTTTTTGTTCGATCGCGGTTGGACCCATGCCCTCCGCAATGACTCCCAATCCCTTCGCCAGGCTTGCGCGGATTTTGAGGCCGTTTGGCAATTGCGAGATCACCTGGATCTAGATTTGCAGTCGGATTTAGCCATTAACCAACTGCGCCTGGCCTATGAACAGGGATCGATCGACCATGGCGATCGGTGGAAACACCGTGTTGAGCAGCTCATTCACAATCCCCAGCTCAACGCTGAGCACCGATTGCGCTTGGAGTGCCAGAGTCTTTACTACGAAGGCGATGTAGCCCAGCAGGCACAGAACTCCGCCGAAGCCTTGCGACTTTATACAACAGCCCTGAAAAAAGCACAGGCCTTGGGTTGGCAACGGGGAACGGCCTACATTCAGTCCTCGATCGGGCAGGTGCGGATGGCGCAGGGGCAATATTCCCGAGCTTTGCGGGAGTTGGAAGCTAGCTACCGGTTGGCGGCAGTGATTGTTGATCAGCGGTGTTGTGCCTATTGCTGCAAGCATTTGGCCCGCGCGGCCTTGGCCGGGCGATTGCGCAAGGAGTCGCGTAATTGGGCCGAGCGGGCGATCGATCACTTCCAAACCTTGGGAATGGTCACCGAGGCCCAAGAAATGGAGGATTTTCTGAAAAATCTCTAAACATTTTTAACGAGGTCTTTAGAGCGGATTGATAAAGCGACTATAAATTCCTTTCCAAGATTACTGATTGACTGACAAAACGCTCAAATGCTTGGTTTTTCGGTAGGTTGGGTTGAGCTTTGCGAAACCCAACTCGATCACTACGAACCTTGCTGTTGTTGGGTTTCGTGCCTCAACCCAACCTACAAAATGATCGTTGATCAGCCGATCTGGAGGAAAGGGATTTTCGTGAAAGAGGTCTAATTTCCCACATCTGCAACGCCTGACTCGGCCGTTGCTCTTGGTCAAGGGAACTGATCCTCAAAACAAATGCTCAAAACAAATGGCAAAAACAGAGAAGCGCAACAGTTAATAAAACTGCTGCGCTTCCTCAAAGCCGCGATCGGGTGCTTCTGGCCCCGGTCGTGGGTTAGACCCAATCCATGGCACAACCCAGAGGTTAATGGAAAATTGGATCCACGACGGAGCAAGGAAACCCAAAACGTTTTTAGCCACAGGCCGCTTCGGCCACAGAAGAGAGACTTGGGTTGGGTTAGACCGCTGCACCGTCTTGAACGTCGGTGGTCGTTTCCTCTTCATTGGTTTCCGCTTCGGCCGATGCAGACGGGCGACGAGAGCGGTGCATCCGTCCACTGTTGGAGCGCTTGCGGAATTTACGTGCGTAAGCCAAGTTACGCTGTGCTTTTTCTTTTTTGAGGTTACGGCGCTTTGCCATGTTCCATTTCCCGTTCAGCCCACCTAGCATAGCGCATCTCGATCGCCTTGAGATTGCCTTTCGCGATCGACCCGCAAAGGTTGGCCCGCAAAGGTTGGCTATGTCGGGAAGGATTGGGCTGATTGGAGCCAGCTTTGGGCAAACTGCCGAGCGCTTTCGGAACCCTGAATTTGTCCAATGGCCTGGGCCCGCTCCAGGGCCGCCAACAGTTGACCGACGATCGGCCCCCGGGGCAAGCCAAATTCCGTCATCAACTCGTGACCCGTGAGCGGTGGGCTGGGGTGGGCGACCGGATCGGTGGCATCTTGCCAACGGCCAATCGCCTCGGCCAGGGCGATCGGGGCCGTTCCTTCCGCCAAAGCCAGGAGCACGGCTGCCAAAAATCCCTCCCCAGCCGCCTTGCAAAATTGGTACTGAGCCGCGCGATCGAGAGGCGAGAGGCGATCGGCCGGCAGGCTAGCCTTGGCCCCCAGAATTGCCAGCAGAATGCGCTGATCAAGCCGGCTGGTTTTGAGTTGCTCCAGGGCCCGTTGGGCGATCATCAAATCTGACCCCAACAAACAGGCCAGCCGGGCCGCCGCCAAGGGCGATCGCCCATTGGGCAGGGGACAGTTGAGGGGGGCATCGGGCCAAAGGTTTTGTAATTGCTCGATCGCCTTGGATAGGGCCGGGAGTGTTACCCCATGCTTTCCTTGCCAAGGGGGCAGCCAATCGCGCAAAAGCTGAATTTCGCTGGCCGCCATCAGTGCCCGATCGCCCCGGGGCGTTTCCAACAAATAGTCCAACTCAGCTCGCACTCGTTCGGCGGCCACAAGCCGCAAATTCGGTACCTGTTGGGCGATCGCCTGGGCCGTGGTCGGCTCCATTTGAAGGTTCAATTGGGCGCTGATTCGATAGGCCCGCAACAAGCGCAGGGGATCCTCCCGCAGGTTTTCCACGGACACCATCCGCAGGGATCGATCGGCTAAGTCTCGCCGGCCTTCGAGGGGATCCACCCACTCCTGACGATGGGGTTGATAGGCGATCGCATTCACCGTGAAGTCCCGCCGTCGCAGATCCGCCTCGATCGAGTCGCCCACTTGGGCCGCCACATCCAGCGTTCCCTGCGCAAAAACCACCCGCGCAATCTGGCGTTCTCGATCCAACACCACAAACCCTGCATCGTAGCGCCCAGCAATCGATCGGGCCAGCTCGATCGCCCCCGTCGCCAGCACCACATCCAAATCCACCGCGTCGCGTTGCCGCCCCAAAAGGGCATCCCGCACGGCTCCACCCACCAGATAAGCCGTCTCGGGTAAATCCGTCAGTTTTAAGGGGGTGAGTTTTAGGGGCCAGTCCTGCAAATCAAGGCTCATCTCGACAGCTCATTTCGATCGCTCAACCAGGGTTCCATCTCCAGATTCAGGGTCGGAGTTAGTGCTTGCTTCAGGGTTGCGATCCTGACCTGAATTTCGATCGCGGCCCGAATTGGGATCATTGCCTAGCTGCTCCAGTTCACCGGAGGTTGCTGAATGGTTCAGACCTCGCAAATTTTGCAAATCTTGGAGCGCCTGTTGATCTCCATAGTTGGCTCGATGGCTCAAATGATCTAATTCATCCAGATCCTCGATATCCAGATCCTCGACATCCAGATCTTCCAAATCATCATCGAGATCATCATCCAGCTCATCTTCTAGGTAGGCCTCCGCATAGCGATCGGGCGGTTGCCAAGTGGATCCACTCGGTAGTCCCGGCCGTTCCGCTCGCCGGTTCAGCCCCTCAGTTCTTGGGTCGTTTCGCTCATCGCGATCACTCCGTTCGTTGCGATCGTTCCTGAGGTCACCCCGCAGTTCGCCCCGCAATTCATTCCGTTCACTGCGCCCTTCCAATCGGTTATCTCGACGGCGATCGCGACCAGGTTTCACCAACACCTGCCAAGCGGCCTGAAGACCTGCCGCCGCCCGTCGGGCCGTGGCTCCCACTCGCCGGGCCTGCCGCCGGGCCGTGTCCAAGCTGCTGTCCACCTTCTGCACCACTTGACCGGCGCTTTGCACGCCATTGGTCATGTCATCCGTCAGGTCACTAATTTCCAAACCCGTGAGGCGAATGGCTTCCAGGGTGGGCGGCAATTCCCTCGTGAGGGTGTCAAATAACTTTTCGGCGCTGCGGGCGGCCCGCCCCAATTCTTGCAGGGCAGGAATGGCAGCGGCCAGGGCGATCGCCAAGCAAACGCTGACGAGCAAAAACGATAGCCCCAGCCAAAATAACGGATCGATCATGGGTTCAGAGGACGGAATGCGCGCCGTTAGCGATCGCCCGTTTGGGTCATGGGGGCGGCCATACGGTTATAGGCCAACTGGCGGGGCTTCGGAGTTGGGGCTGAGCCGGTTGGGATTGCGTCGCCCTCTTCCGACAAGCTGACATCTTCTTGATCCACCGTTTGGCTGGCGGCCACACCGCTGGCGATCGCGTCTCGCAGTCGATCGAGCGCCCCTTCTAGGCGATCGCGAGTGCGATCGGACCAAATGGCCGCTTGGTCGCGCACCACCTGCCCCAACTCCTCCAACGCTCCCGGCAGGCGATCGCCCGATTGCTTCACCGTTTTTTGTAAGGTGTTTTGCAAAGTGTTTTGCAAAGATTGCTGTAGGCGCTGGCGGGAAGCTCGACCCGATCGGGGAGCCAACAATAATCCTGCTACGGCTCCGGTTGCCGCCCCCAACAGGATCCCCAGCGCAAATCGATCGGACTGACGTTTAGACATGATGATGACGCGGGGCAAACGGCACAGCTAGTGGAACTCATGCGGCCATGGAACCTTAGCCCAGAGACCTTTCGATTCTACCCTGCAAAATTGCGGGGTGGCCGCCGCTTCAGGAATCCCAGAGCCTAATTCAGTCCAAGGCTCAACTAATTCCAATGCTCAACTAATGCCAGTGCCCAATTCATCCCCAGGCTCAATTCATCCCAAACAAATACCCGGCCACCATCCTTCGGTTAACCGGGCAAGCAGTCGATTATGAGTCTTGAATGGGGCAACTGAATCAAACGACCATCCAGAGAACCCTGAGGGCATCGCTATCGGGCATCATCTACCCTGTTGCTCGATCGCCCTCCATATTCACTCATCCATCAAGTTGAATAACGAGTCTTACCAGCGCCCCAGCGGGAACCAATCACCTTGGGTTGGCTCAGAATATGACCAGCGATCGCTTCCAATTCCTCATCGGTCAGGTTCCGCATCTCCGGGAAAATGTCAGAACTGCGGGTGCTGGGGTGCAGTTCATAAATTTCCGTTTCACCGTCGTAGGTGGTCGGATTCTTCATGTAGTCCACCAGGCCAGCGATGTGATCGCGGCTAGGAACGGCACCCGCCAAGGACGAAGGCGACAGATCCACATCGGGGCTGGTCTTGGTCACACCGCCCGCATGGCACTGGGCACAAGTGTCATTAAACAGTCTCTTGCCCAGAGCCACTTGCTCCAGGGTCAAGGTGACGGTATCACCCTTTTCGCTGACCTTGACCGTGCGCAGTTCCGGCTTCATTTCCGCCGCGCTTACGGGGCTAACGGCCAGTTGGAAGGCAAAAAACGCCACCGCTACAACTAGCAAAACAACCTTTTTCAGCATAGTTCTTTCTAGACTTGAGTCTCTTGATCTCGATCAAAGTCAGGCCGATGTTATAGCCGGCTAGATTGTCGCTCGGATCGCGCGATCGCCCCCGCTGCGGCACTCTAACCACAATTCACATCCTCCCCATGCTAAAGCAACGGGGATTCCCGATCTAGGCAGCCAGCTAAAACGGCTGCGTTGATCGGTGGTTTGACCCCAAGGCCCTCTCCACTGCCCAGTGACGGGAGCGGGGTTGGTTCCGGTGTCTTTTCAAAGTGTCCGAGTCTCACCCAGCGATCGCCGGGTAATGATAACGGTTGCCTTTGGCCGGCAAAGCCCTAAACGGTAAATGTTTTGGAGAAAAAATGCGGTAGCCAAAAGTTGATTTTAATCTTACCGGATTGAGGGCAAAGCCCCCGCCTTTCAGGCTCCGGGAGATGGCAAGTTATCAACTCAAGCCGCATCAGTGGGCATGACTTTCCAAGATCGGGGGCTGAATAACCGTTGGGGGTCAAGGCTTTCAGCCCATGGCCCTAGTCTCGCTTCGGGGGCGGGGTGATCCCCCGTAGAGCCTGGATTCCGAAACCATCGTTCGGAAACATATCGCAATCTCGGGTTGCAATCTCGGGCCGCAATCTCGGGTCGTAATCTTGGCGAGGGCCGCTGGAGCGAATCGAATTGGGTGAACCAAATCACTGCGAGTCGGTTGGGGGATAGCCGGTTAGAGGATTTAGGGCTGGGCCGCGATCGAGCCAGGGGCGATCGAACGTTCCACATGCAACCCATCCCGTTGACCATCCAGCATCACCTCATCCCGCAGCCGGGCCCCATTGGTGGGAGCCGTGGACACCGCCCGTCGGGAAGCATGATGCAATCGAACCAAGCGGGCCAACGTAGACTTCAGTTGGGTTCGCGGCACGATCGCATCCACAAACCCGTTTTGTTGCAAATATTCCGCCGTTTGGAAATTATCCGGGAGCTTTTCGCGCAGGGTTTGTTCAATGACCCGCCGACCCGCAAACCCGATCAATGCTTTGGGTTCTGCGATGATGATGTCGCCGAGCATGGCAAAACTGGCCGTCACACCGCCCGTGGTGGGATGGGTCAGCACAGGGATGTAGAGACAGCCGGCCTCGCGATGCTGCTCCAGGGCCCCGGAAATTTTGGCCATCTGCATCAAACTCAGCATTCCTTCCTGCATTCGGGCCCCCCCGGATGCGCAGACAATCACCATGGCCCGGCGTTCAGCGGTGGCCCGCTCGATCGCCCGAGTGAGCTTTTCGCCCACCACGGATCCCATACTGCCGCCCATGAACCGAAAGTCCATTACCCCTAGGGCGATCGGTTGGCCTTCCAAATCACCCAAGCCCGTTTGCACCGCATCAATGAGGCCGGATTTGCTTTGGGCCTCCACAATTCGATCGCTGTAGGACTTGCGATCGAAAAAGCCCAGAGGATCCACCGGGCGCACATCCCGATCCAACGCCACCCAAGTACCCGGGTCAATTAATTGCTGGATCCGCTCATCGCTATAGACCCGCATATGATGCCCACAATCCAGGCAAACCATCTGATTTGCCTGAAGGTCTTTCGTGTAGGCGAGAACGCCGCAGGCTTCACACTTCGTCCAGAGACCATCGGCGATTTCTCGCTCTTGGCCTGAATGTCCAGCCGGATCGCTCTTACGACGATTTGCAAACCAATCAAACAACGACATGGGTTCAATACTCTCCGGGTAGATTCCCCGCCCCTCGGGGCGTTACAATACTCTTGCGGACACCAGAAACGGTTGCGTCAAAGGCACTGGTAACGGTCGATTGGGGGTGTTGTAAACCATCCCAGAGGCTCGGCGGATTCGTTCCAACAGGGCTACCAAAATGCGTTGCTGCTTTCGGCCGGCGCAGTTTACCTGCTTCCAGATGCGCCCTTGCCAGCAGCGGGTGATCGCTGCCCTAGTTTCCCACGCTCTGGCCCAGAACCCAAAATTCTTCCCTTAGCCATAACGCGCTTAGATTTGCTGATCGCCCTGTTTTGTAATCCAGGGTCGCGATCCGGTGAATCTTGCCATGATTCAGTGGCAACGTGATCAGCGGCAACGTGATCAGCGGCAATACAATCTTGCCAGGATTGGGATCGGCGCGATCCGCAATCCCTCATCGCGCTTGATCCCTCATCGCATCTATCGTATCCATTTGGCCGTATCCATTTGGCTGTATCGATTTTGGGTCAACCTTGGGCTGACGCTTGGACTCAGCAGCCTCGATCTGGTCTCAATCCAACCTCGGGTTCAGCAAGATAGTCCCTTGATTGAGCCATAGACAGGCGCGCACGCGATCGGCGATCGGGTCAGCCAACGGCGGCGGTTGTTCAAAACTTGCGCCCTGTTAGCCTGTGCCTTTTTTTAGGGGGCTTCCGTGTTGTCGTTCTGGTTACGCATCCCAAAGGCTGACACTGGGGGCATTAGCTCCGAGAATTTGCGGAGACAACCAATTGAGTGGTGAGACACCTTAAGGGATTTCTCTCTGAATTGATGTAGTAGAAAATACAAGTGTTTTAAAGATTGAGAATCATCACTAATTCATGGCCTAAAAAAAGAATTTCATGCCTGAAAACAAGCGCTTTAAATTTCAATCCTGGCTAGACTTGGCTGATGTTCTCAATTCCTGAGATTAGGGGGTGTCACACAGCAATAAAGTCTGGCCATTTCTTGCTAAAACAAAGGGCGATCGCCCCTGACGGCTAAGACTTCCTTAGAAATTGGTGGTATTTGTTCATCTACCAGAACAAGGGGCTAAAGTTCTAATAGAGTGCGTCAGGGATTTCACGGGTGCATCATGAACGGATCGGCTGTGGCCAAGCTGGTCGAATCGTCGCAATACTGCGCGATTGCTGATGATTCTCTTAAGGATGAAGATAACGCTGCTTGGGTCTTAGGACTCGAGTCAGATGTGCAACGGGAATGGATTGAACGGATTGGTTGGATTCGTAAGGTCGATCGATTGGCGGAGGCAGAACTTGTCTGTAAAGAAAATCACACATCTACGGAGCAGCCTAGTTTCCTCGCGTTCTATCGCTCTTGGAAGCGTTTGCTGAGCCATGGCCCGGCGGCCATGGTCACAGAAGATGCCAGCTTGCTGGTGACAATGCAACAGCGCTGGTTTCATGCGGAGGCAAGTCTGAGCGATCGCTTATCTGTGCAGTCGTGGGATCGGTATCTGGATGCAATCTTGACCTACCACACGGACAATCTACGGATTGAAACGTTGGCTGACTATGAAACGATGCTGGAGACGTTGGCGGGTTCCTTTTTCCAGATTCTGCCGTTTTTGAGTCCGTCCCAGTGGGAAGCGGCCTATCACTTTGGAGCGGTCGATCAGTTCTATAACAACCTGCGCGACATCGATGAGGATGCGCGCCAAGGGATCTGCTACTTTCCCCAGGAGGTGTTGGATCGGTTTGGGGTCGATCGGGCGGCGGTTTTGGATCGATCGTGCATCGGCACGCCGGCCTATCACGACATGATGGTTTTTTGGGTGGATGATTATTTGCCGCAGTTGCGCCGACGGGCGTTCAAGCTGGTTTTGGCGCGGGATTTACACCCATCCTGGGTCATTTTGCGCAACTGGTGTCTGCATCGCTATGCCCGCATTGAGCGGGTGCTGCGGGAGTGCGATTTTGATTTTGTGCAATTCCAAGTCCTTTACTGGCAAGCGGTTCGCGAGGATTTGGATCAATGGCAGGAGCGATCGTTTATCACCACTGCGACGGCTATTTCACCCACCTTGCAGCGATCGGCCCAGGCGGTTCAAGTGGCTGCTTTTTTGAAAACTAGCCCGCTAATGGTGCGGACTGCCCAGCGGCTGGTGCAATGCCTCTGTGAGATGCAAGGAACGTTGCTGAATTTGGCTTGGGGAAATTATTGGCCATCCTCAGTGGAGGAGGTGGTGGCCAGGCTCTGACTTGGGCCTAGCGCACCCAAAATTGCCAATAGGCTGTGATGATTTCTGGGCCCCACAGCATGGCGATTAGGCTGCCCAGGGCCAGAAATGGGCCGAAGGGTAAGACCCGATCGCGCCGTAGCCAACCCAGGCCCATTGCGCCCAAACCGGCTACTGCCCCGATCGCGCAGGCCAAAAAACTCGCCAGCAACAGCAATTTCCAGCCCAACCAAACCCCCAGCATGGCCGCCAGCTTCACATCTCCGGCCCCCATGGCCGTGCGTCCCCAAATCAAGCTGCCCAGGGTGGCGATCGCCTGAAACAACCACAAACCAAGCGCCATGGCCAACAGGGCATCCAGCAATCCGGCCGCCGCGCCGCTGCCCTGGCCCGCGTCAATCGCTCCGAAGGCGGTTCTGAATCCCAACCCCAACAGCAGGCCCGATTGGGTGAGCGAGTTGGGCAGGGTGAGGGTGTCCCAATCAATGAGCGCCAGGGCCAGCAGCCAGCTCACGAAGATCCATCCTCCCAAAATCATGCTCAAGCCCCAAGGACTGAACACCAATTCCGGTTCGGCGGCGCTAATTCGCAGGGCGATCGCGGCAAATAACAGCCCGGTGGTGGCTTCCACCAAGGGATAGCGCGGGGCGATCGGGGCTGCGCAATAGCGACAACGGCCCCGCAACCACAGCCAGCCGAAAACCGGCACATTGTCGTGGGGAGCCAGCCGGTGCAAACATTTGGGGCAGCGGGAGGGCGGGTGCAGCAGCGACAGGCCAGCGGGGAGGCGATAAACCACCACATTCAAGAAGCTTCCGACGGAAACCCCCAGGGCGATCGCCACCACCGCCAGCGCCAATTGTTCGGGGGTGAACATCAGGACGAGCGGCCCACCGGCTGCTGTTGAACCAAGGCTTCCACCACTTCCGGCGCATGTTGAGCCAGCCGACTCCCAGCCCGAGCCATTTCCGCTACCCGATCGAGATGCTGAACCTGCTCAGAATACTCACTCAAGCTAAAGCTATTGAGCTGCATCAGCAGTTGGTAAGCATCGCCAATCCAGTGCAAACAAGTCGCCTGCTCGTTGCTGAGGGGTTGATCCTGCACGATTTGGCGAATCCAGTCGGGTAAAGCGTTAGGGTCAGACATGGAACTCAGGAAACTGAAAGAGCCAATCCTCAATTTAATCCGAATGCAGCCCTCTGCGCGATTGGGATCTCACTCATTGCGCATTTTGTTGCATTGCATTTTGTTGCATTGGTTGCATTGCATTTTGTTGCATTGGTTGTTGCGCTGGTTGGTGGCATTGAGCGTTCGGCTGGCTCAATTCCGTTGGCTCAATCTCGTTGGCTTAATTTCGTTGGTTGAATTCTGCTGGTTGATTGCTGCTGGTCAAATGCCTATTGATATTGATCCAATCCAGACGGATCGAATCCAGACGGATCCAACTCCAACGGATCGAGGGTTGCTGGGGCGTTGGTGCTGAGGGTGAGGCCCACGGCGCGATCGAACCGATGCATTTCCAAGCTCAGATCGCCATAGACTCCGCTGATTTGATCACGACAGCACTCGATCGCAAAATCGTTCAACTCCGCTGGCTCAATTTCGAACATCCGCTGAAAGGTTTCGACTTGCACCCGACAGAACCAGGGGCGATCGTCATAGATCGTGCATTCTCGGTTCAATTGGTCATAATTCATGCACCAACCATCGGGCCCCACCATGCTCAGATAGAGCAATAAATCCTCAGGTTCTAAATAGCTTTCCAGGTCGGGGCGTTCGTTGGGATCGAGATGACAGCAGGCTCCACAGCCTTTGATACATTGCCAGGTTGCCACCTCAGTTGTCCTCGTCAGTAGGGTTGATGGATTGTGCAAAATTGACCACCGATGACTTGCTTTTTCCTGCGCTGGAGTTCGCCGGGGGCCTTGCCAATTAAGCTTCCGATTCGGTTTCTAAATTCGGTTTCTAAACTCGGTTGCCAAATCGGGTTACCAAATCGATTTCTCAATCATGCCTCGATCGGGTTTCGATCGCGCCTCAGTGATTGATATTTCAATTCCTAAATGGGTTCCTAAGTTTACGTCTGGGTGTAAGCCCGCATAAATTACCAAGGGCATGAATTACCAAGACACTGTTTTTGATCTTGATTACTCTTGATTTTATATTTTGCTTCTTTATTTTTGCTTTTTTACTGACTGGCTTGGCTGAAGCGCAATCAGCAAGCTTTCAATCAAAAAGCTTTCTCTAACTAATTTTTTAACTGGGGCGCTAGGATTCGAACCTAGGAATGGCGGGACCAAAACCCGCTGCCTTACCGCTTGGCGACGCCCCATTGCCCGAAGGCTTGAGTATAGTAACAACAACTTCCGAGAAGGGTCAAGGGGTTTTCTGAATTTTTTTGAATTTTTTTGAACCGGGTTCGCAAGGCAGAGGAACGGGGGCGATCGCCCCGGGGGATGGATCCTTGCCTAGCGCTTGCCTAGTCCTGACTGGCCTGTTGATTGGCACGTTTGCGCTCGGCCAGCTTCAGCAGAATTTCCGCGTGGATGTCGCGGGTAATGGGGTAGAAATAAGCCAAAACCAAGCCGCCAATCAAGGCTGCCGTGGGCAAGGGGCCGATCGCCAGCCGAATGGCCAACAGGGCTGAGGCCGGTTGGTTGGCCGGCGTGCCTCCGGCGGCTGTGGGCACATAACCAGCCACTTCCAGCGCAATCCCCACCAGCCAAAGCGCCAGAGCCAACCCCAACTTTTGCAAAAAGACCATGAAGGCATAGAACACACCTTCCCGACGTTGCCCAGTGGTTAGCTCATCCAGCTCAATCACATCCGGCAGCATCGACCAAGGGACTAGATAAGCCGTGGAGACCCCAACGCCAGCCATCACGGCCAACAGGTACAGCAAGCCCGTTTGCCCCGGTTGCAGCAATAACAAACCCGCTTGGGCAATGATCCAAAGGCTCATGCCCGCGAAGTAGACTCCCCGTTTGCCCCAACGGCGGCTGAGGGCACTCCACACAAACAACATGGCAAAGGCGGTGAGCTGCACCCCGATCGCGACCATGAAGAAATCTGCTTGCTGTAGCCCCATGTAGCTCACCACGAAGTAGGGCAGGATGGAGGCGGTGAGTTGCACAGCCAGCCAGGAACAGAGATAGATCCCAATGACGTAGAGGAAGGGGCGATTCTGAAAGACGATCGCCAGTTGTTGTTTCAGACCCAAGCTGGGGGCGGTTTCATTGCGTTCGGCGCAGCGGCGTTCGGCGGCCATGCCATACCGAAATGTGCCCACGACGCACCAGAGAATGGGCAACACAGAAAACAGGGTGCAAATGGCGGCTAGCCAGATGTATTGCCAAACGGGGTCGGGAATTTGATCGGCAACGACCTTGCCCAAGATCAGCGAGAGAAGACTGCCCCCGATCGAGAAGGCAAACCGGAAGCTGTTGAGGCTGGTGCGTTCGTCATAGTCATCCGTTAGCTCAGCGGTGAGGGCTGTGTAGGGTAAGTTCACCGCCGTGTAGGCAATATTGAACAGCAGTCCCAAGACCACGTAGTAGCCATAGAGCAGCCAGGTGTTGCCCGGCGGCACCAGCCACTGCAAGAAAAAGAGAATGCCGAAGGGAATCGCCCCCCAGAGCATCCAGGAATATCGACGACCCCAACGGGAGCGGGTGCGATCGCTCATTACGCCAATGATTGGGTCGTTGATGGCATCGCCAATTTTGCTCACCATCAGCACCGAGCCAGCTAACCCGGCGGGCAACCCGGCCACATCGGTTAAAAATGCCAACTGCAAAAAGACAAGCAGGTTGGCGGTGATGGCGGGGCCTGCGTCGCCGGCCCCATAGGCCAGCTTGGCTGGGAAGGTTAACCGATCGGGAATAGAAGCACGCTCAGCAGTCACAGGTCTCAGTCTCAAAACTGCCGCTAGCTTAACCCCTGAAAGAATTAGGAGTTAACGATCAGTTCCTTTTGGCGCACTTCTTGGGCTGAAACCCAATCGGGGCGTAGGTGCTTGGCTCCTCGGAGATAGGGATGATGAATCCGAGCGATCGGGTCAGGGGTGTTGAAATGCACGAGCAGTCGAATGCATTGGGGCAAACTGCCATCCACATGCATTTGCTGCACATCCATCAGGGGCACGTTTTGCCAGTTGGGCCGCTCGCGGGCAATCTTGGCGGGAAACACGGCATCCAGGTCACGGGTCACCGAAAAGGTGACGCTCACCACCTCATCCATCTCCAGACGATTGTGGGTTTCCAAAGCGTCGAGTAGCTCATGAACCGCCTCCCGAATGGCTTCAATGGTGTTTTCGGTTGCGGTAGTTGCTCCTCGAATGGCCCGGACTCGCCAACCCACGTTCCTGTCCTCCCGATCGAATATGAGGGTGAATGTCACGATTGGGCTTGGCCTGTCGTGGCGATCGCCCAAGCATCAGTCACTCGTGACTGATTAGTGACTGATTAATAGCTAGTTATAGCTCAGTTGGGGTTGCATCTCTACTGTGCAGAATCAAGCCGAGAAACAACACCTAAAACCGCCTGAAAATCGACTGCGAGGCCGGGCTAGGGCAATGCGGCACGCTCTGCGATTCGCCAGATATGTTTGAAAATGCTGACCCCAAGCCTGAGCTAGATCGTGTTTTTGAGCCTGAGGGAGCCTATAGGCGCATGACCGCATCACTGGCGCTGACGGCCACAAGAGCCGATCGCACCAAATCGGGAGTGGCTCCGGTGATGGTGGCCAAGGTCTGACCCGTGGGCAATTGCAGCACCGTGGAGCCGCCCTGATTTTGCAGCGTCAGTTGCTCCAAGCTCACGGAACCGACAATGCCGATTCGATCGCCCTGAGCCGCACTGAAATCCACCACCAAATCCGCCGCTGCCCGAATCCCGATCGCCGTATCAGTGCGCAGCAGGAACGTATCGGCCCCCGCGCCGCCGGTTAACGTATCAGCCCCAAAGTCACCACAAAGGACATCGTTACCATCGCCCCCCAGCAGCACATCATCGCCCTGGCCGCCGCGCACAAAATCATCACCCGCGCCGCCATTGACCGTATCGTTGCCCTGATTGCCGTTGAGGAAGTCGTTGCCCCCGTCACCGTTGATCAAGTCATTGCCATCAATGCCGCGCAGATAATCATCTCCGTCGCCACCGAAGAGCGAATCATTGCCCGCATCACCCCAGACAATATCCGCCGCACTGGAGCCGGTGATCACGTCATCGCCCCCCAACCCCCGCACGCCGCTGGGAGTGGTTTGGCTTTGGGTCGCCGTCAGGGTCACGGTTTCTGCCGCTTCTGTGAGGAAGGTGAATTGGCGGGGCAGGTCAGCCCGGTTCAGAAAATTGTGCGCAGTGTTCAAGCGGGTTGCATCCGTCAGCACCACCGAAGTTCGGCCCGGCAAAACTCCATCCACCACCTTGGCTGCCGTGATGCGATCGCCCGCTTGGATCGCATCCACCGCCGAAAACCCTTGGGTTACCTGGCCAAAGGTGGCGTAATTACCATCCAAAAACGGCAATTCCTTCAGGGCAATGTAGAACTGCGAAGAACCGGAATCGGGCGATTGGGCCCGGGCCATGGCCAGGGTTCCTTGCTTGTGGGGCAAGGCCACCGGCTGAGTGGTGGTTTGGCTATAGATCGGTTCCGTTGCGCCCTGAACTTTGATTTCGAGGGGAATGCTGCGGGCTTGGTTGGTGTCTGGGTCAATGAACCCGCCCGTTCCCAAGCTGCTGAGCGGCACGTTGGGATCTTTGCTCGCCGGATCTCCCGCTTGCACCACAAAGGGATCGGGCGATCGCACCACGCGGTGAAACGAAATGCCGTCATAAAATCCCCGCTCCACCAAGTCCACAAAATTGCCGGCTGTGACGGGGGCGTTGGCCCCATCGATCGCCATTTCGACGGACTGACCGTTCACCAGCATGATTACGGTGGCGGAACCATTTAAACGAGCCGCAGGAGCCATATTCGCAAAATCGGTTGGGTTGCTTCAAAACCAAAATATCAGGCAAGTCCAGGCCCTGAGTTTTCAGCCAATCAAAAATTCAACCGCCAAGGGTTCCGAACCGGGAACGTTTGGGCAAGGTTTTGGCAACCTCTCCCAGGTTTTTGGCCGTTCAGAAATCGTTGGGACTGTTTGGGCTGCTTTTCCGGAGCAGGGGTCTGGCTGCCGCTAGATCGGTGACGTAATCGAACTAGCCAGAGTTTCGGAGCCGGGCGATCGCTCGGCTTAATCCGCAGATTCAGGGTGATCGGGTTGGCTCCGGAACTGGGATTCTCAATCGGACTGGCTATAATCGGAGCGATGCCCTTGGGACGGTGATTTCATGCTTTTTTGGTCTTTTTTGCAGCGGCGTGGTGTGGTGGGAATGATGGGCGCGATCGCCCTGGTCACGGCCGGCAGTGGCGGGGCGATCGCCCAAGCCAGCCCGACCTATCAACCGGGCACGATTTCCAGCAGCAGCGAGTTGAACGACACCCTATCGACCAAGGACATTCCCACCGGCCAAGGGGGATTTGCCCGGGACTATAAAATTTCGCTCACGGCAGGCGATCGGGTTGAAATCACCGCCAGCTCCGACAGCTTCGATACCGTCCTGATGCTCATTGCCGATGACGGTTCCAGCGTTGCCGAGAACGACGACGGCCCCGACAGCGGCACGAACTCCCTGATTTTCACCAGCATTCAGAACACAGGCGAATATGTGGTGCGGGTTCAAACCTTTGGCAAAGCTGTTGGCGGCCCCTTCAAGCTCAAGGTCACCCGCCTGCAACCGATCCAATAGGTGTTAGAAAGCTGGTTCTTCCAAAAAAATTAGCGAATCCCTTGCCAATCCTGATCAAGTTTGCTAATTTATTTAGGCGCTGAAAACAGCAGCGCCTAAAAACCCTAGCCGGGATAGCTCAGCCGGTAGAGCAGAGGACTGAAAATCCTCGTGTCGGCGGTTCAAGTCCGCCTCCTGGCATTACTGAAAAATCAAAAATTACGCTCATAGATTCTTCTATCTTGAGTGTTATCTTTCGATCCCTGTTGTCTCCTCAACGACTAAGATATGAGTAGGGCAATAGCCCTGATCAGGTAATAGGGTCAACGATTGATCGCAGCCTAACAACCAAGAATGAACGGCAACAGAGTGAAAGACCAAGCGGTCTGCTGATGCTGAATGTTGCGGTTGCCGGGCTGGGCGTGAGCGGTTGTTTCCCACTTGCCTCTAAATCTTGAACAGGTTGAGAGCCAAAGGCCGATCGGGTGATCAAAAGGTTTTTGGCAAAATGTGCATGGCAAAATGTTCACCTTGAAAACATGCACTTTGAAAACGTGCATTCTAGAGTCCCCCTGCTGCTGCTCGATCGACCGGGATCCATCAACACCCACTCAAGAACGCGACCAGATTGAGTGCTTTAGACTCAGCAAGGTTGAGCAAGGCTTAGTAGGGATATTGAGAAAAACCCAGAGCCATTAGGGTTTCCAGCCAGCAAAGTCATAAAAATATAACAATTGATTGCCAACGGCCCCACCACTAACAATGACACCCTCTCCCATCGCCTCCATGCCCCCACGGTCGATCGACTCACACCAGATTTCGCGTATCTACACTGATGGGGCTTGCTCTGGTAATCCAGGGCCCGGCGGTTGGGGTGTTTTAGTGCGATTTTCAAATAGCTCTTGTCATGAATTGGGTGGAGGTACTTCCAACACAACTAATAACCGGATGGAAATGCAAGCCGCCATTGAAGCGCTGCAATTCTGGCATCAATACGGCCAGGGCGAGTCAATCACTTTACTAACGGACAGTCAGTACGTTATTAAAGGGATTACAGAGTGGGTGCGAAACTGGCGACGAAAAGGCTGGAAAACTGCCAGCGGGCAACCGGTGCTCAATCGAGATCTTTGGGAGCGTCTGGATGCTTTGAACAATCCCGCTGTGCGCTGGGAATACGTGCGCGGCCACTCGGGCGAGGCGGGAAATGAACGATGTGATGAAATTGCCCGCGTTTTTGCGGCCGGCCGATCGCCTAAATTAGATCAATTGAAGCTAGAGATTTTCGATCGCTCGGAGTTTCCGGAATCGGAGCCTGCGAGCAAATCCCATCTCGATGCTTCAGACACAACTACAGTCTCGATAGCAGCTATACCTGAAACCATGTCTGAACCTGTTTTGGATCAACTGGCGATCGCGCCAACGGATGCCGATCTGCGCGACGTGCGTGTGGGTCAATTGCGCAACTTGATCGAAACCCTGCGCATTGCGGATGAGGTCGCCGATCGAGGATATCTGATTGCCAGCTCGGAATTGGCTGATCTGATGGACGTTAACGCCAGTGCCGTGACCAGTCGGGGTGAAAACTGGGTCTGGCGGAACTGGATTGTGACTCGCGTGCGACGTGAGGGCAACCAAATTCTGTGGCAATTGGAACGGATCCTCGAAGATGACTAAACGAGGTGCTTGGCTAGTTCAAGTCTAAGGACGCTGAGGCGCTGATCCGCTTTAGCATCCTCAACCCGAGTAACCAAACACATCTCGTTTGCAGTAACCGCACCGCCCTCCATGACGATCCCTCGCAGTCTTTTGCACCAATCGTTCATGACCGGCTCTCAACTACTCTGCCGTGTCTTGTGAGCCAATCGCGATGGACACAACCGCATTGGAGTATGACCCTGCTGTGGGCGGGTCTTCCCCAGTGGCGATCGCTCGCCGAAACACATACCAAGTGAAAACGAAAGCTCTCGCCCTGGGGTTTCATCAGGTGGGAATAGCAGCTATAAGCTCAGAGTACCCACCCTTACCATCGGCCGTATCAGCCCTCCAACACTGGCTCGATCGCGGGTTTGCCGCCGAAATGAAATGGATGGCGGCTCCCAAGCGATTTGATGCGCGAGAATTTATGCCCGAGGCGCGATCGGTCATTTGCGTTGCCCTGAATTACTACAGCCCTGAACAGCGGCCCCTTGAGCAGCGGCCCCTCGAACAGCGACCCTTAGACCCATCCTCTTCCCAAGCTGAGTCAGCGATCGAGCCTGCCCCAGCTCAGCCCGAACTTAACCAGCCCGAACTTGACCAGCCCCAATTTGGCAAAATTGCCCGCTATGCCTGGGGGCGGGATTACCACCGAGTTTTGGAAACCCGCCTGAAGGCTCTGGCTCAGTGGTTAGTGACGTTGGATCCCCGAGCACAGAGCCGCTGGGCCGTGGACAGCAGCCCGGTGCAGGACAAGGCCTGGGCCCAGGAGGCGGGTTTGGGGTGGATTGGCAAAAATGGCAATTTAATTACGCGCCAGTATGGTTCCTGGGTGTTTTTGGGGGAGCTGTTCACCACGCTGGAATTATTGCCCGATCGCCCACATACCAGCCATTGCGGCACTTGTACCCGTTGTCTGGAGGCTTGCCCCACGGGGGCGATTCCCGAGCCGTTTGTGGTGGATGCTAACCGTTGCATTGCCTACCACACGATTGAGAACCGCGCGGAGACCCTGCCTTCGGAAATTGCCGAGAACCTTCAGGGTTGGGTTGCGGGCTGCGACATTTGCCAAGATGTTTGCCCCTGGAATCAACGATTTGCCCAGCCGACGGATATTGAAGACTTTCGACCGCGATCGGGGGTGGTGGCTCCGCGCTTGGATCAGCTTGCTCAGCTCAGCGATGAGGCTTGGGATCAAGCCTTCCGGGGATCCGCTTTACGACGCATTAAGCCTGCGATGTGGCGACGAAACGCCCGTGCTAGTCTGAAATTAGACCCGAATGTTTCGTTTCAAGCTTCGTCGCAGTCCCTGCCCCGATCGGCCGATCTCCCTCCCGATCGCCCCATCGATCCCTACCATTGATCCCCAACTGGATTCTGAGTCTCATCCTTGAACGCCCATCACGTGCTTGCGTCTACGGCGGCGGCCGGCGGGCCGCAGTCCTTGCCCACCAGTGCTGCATCGGTTGATCCTCAGCACTTGCGGTTAATTTTGTTCGACTTTGATGGCACGTTGGCAGACTCCTTTCAGGCGGTGGTTGAAATTCTTGATCGCCTCTCGGGACGCTTTGGCTATCCCCGTTTGACCCCGGAACGAATTGCCCGACTGCGGGATTGTGATTCCCGCATGGTGCTGCAAAACAGCAATGTGCCCCCTTGGCAGCGCCCTTGGCTGATCTATTGCCTGAAACGGGAACTCCAGGCCGATTTGCATCGCCTCCAGCCCATTCAGGGCATTGAGGACGTGTTGCGAGAACTGCGATCGGCGGGCTACCGGCTGGGGATTGTGACTTCCAACCAGCGATCGACGGTCGATCGATTCCTCACCCTGATGGGCTGGCGGCACTATTTCACCTGGATTGATGCCAGTTTGCGTCTGTTCAGCAAAGATCGCGCCATCTCGCGGGTGCGGCGGCAGGCCGGCCTTCAGCGCGAAGCCGTTGCCTACGTGGGCGACGAAACAAGGGATGTGGAAGCGGCCAGGCGATCGGGCGTGGTCAGCCTTTCCGTGGCTTGGGGGTTTAATTCTGAACGAGCGTTGCGCAACAGCCAGCCGGATATGCTGTTTCAGCATCCTCAGGAGCTGTTAACTTGGGTGCGATCGACCGCTGCGGCCTCGGAAAAATCCCAAACTCATGCCTAAACGAGCTGGGCGAATGCAGCGTTAATTCCCGGGGCGATCGGGCATGAATGCATAGGTTTAATCAACGGTCAAATAACGGTGAATTAAGCAGAGATTAATCCTTGTATGGGGATCGAAATTCCCCGGCAGCGGTAAACTCAGACAGCATTCTTTGGCGACAGTGGCGGACTGTGGGCTACCTTGTTGTGATTGCCCATTTCCAGCATCGCGTCACCAGGAATTCAACCTAACAATCTCAACTGACTACACAAGGGGCAACCGCATGACGCGCGCCATTATGGAAACCGCCAAGGGCACGATTCATATCGAGCTGTTCGATAATGATGCTCCCAACACGGTGAAAAACTTCGTGGATCTGTCGGAAAAGGGCTTTTACGATGGTCTGACCTTCCACCGCGTAATCCCCAATTTTGTGATCCAAGGTGGCTGTCCCAATGGTGATGGTCGTGGTGGCCCGGGCTACACGATCAAGTGCGAAATTAATTCGAACAAGCACATGGCGGGGAGCCTGTCGATGGCCCATGCCGGTCGCGACACGGGTGGCAGCCAATTCTTCATTTGCCATTCGCCCCAGTCGCACTTGGACGGCGTGCATACGGTGTTTGGTCGCACGGAGGACATGGATGTGGTGAATGCAATTCGTGCCAATGACAAGATTCTGTCCGTGAAAATTGAGCACTAGGCTCT
Organism: Limnothrix sp. FACHB-406; assembly: GCF_014698235.1. Lineage (NCBI taxonomy): Bacteria > Bacillati > Cyanobacteriota > Cyanophyceae > Pseudanabaenales > Pseudanabaenaceae > Limnothrix > Limnothrix sp. FACHB-406. The sequence goes on from NZ_JACJSP010000005.1 coordinate 23,569, forward strand.
AACTCCAGAATCAAAAACCAGGATTCAAAATGAGGGTCTTCAACCCTTGATTCTGGTGTTGCAAAATCGCGAGGGTAAGGGGCTTCAGCCCCTTGTCTTTAGACCTCTTGCATCAATCAAGAACCTCATCCCAAATCCCGCTCCCAGATCCCTGATTGACTGAAAAACACTCAAACACTGGGTTGTTCCGTAGGTTGGGTTGAGCTTTGCGAAACCCAACTCGATCACTGCAAGCCTTGCTGCTGTTGGGTTTCGTACCTCAAGCCAACCTACGAAATGATCGTTAATTAGCCCATCTTGATCAGAAGGGGTTAATTTGTGCAAGAGGTCTATTGTTTTGAGGGGCTGAGACTGAGGGGCGATCGCCTAGGTTTCTCGGAGCACATAGCCCACGCCGCGCACAGTTTGGATCAGGCGCTTTTGGCTTTCGTCTTCGAGCTTTAGACGCAAATAGCGCACATAGACTTCGATGATGTTTGATTCGCCCATGAAGTCGTAGCCCCAAACATTTTCGAGAATTTGCTCGCGGGTGAGCACTTCGCGCGGGTTTTCCATTAGGTAGCGCAATAGCTCAAATTCCTTCATGGTTAGGGCGATCGTGTGGCCGTTGCGGATGGCCGTGCGGCGATCGAGATCTAGGGCCAAATCAGCAAAGTGCAACAGAGGTGTGCCCGTTTCCGTGGGGCGTAGATAAAGCCGCACCAATTCCAGTAATTTTTCACTGCGGTAGGGCTTGAGCAAATAGTCATCGGCCCCGGCTTCCAGGCAAGCGGCCCGGTCTTCCACTTCATCGCGGGCCATGATCAACAACACGGGGGCCACGTTCCCCAACTCCCGCAGTTGATTGCATAGCCACAACCCCGATTCGCCGGGAACCAACAGCCGATCGACCACAATCAGGGAGACGGGCAAGTCTCGCGCATAGGTCAAACCGGCTTGGGCATCCTTGGCCGTGGCGACGGCATACCCGGCGTTTTTGAGATCCGTCATGGCCCGATCGAGGATCGAATCATCACTTTCCACGAGCAAGATCGGAGCGTTGAGCGTGCTAGTGGGTGGGGCGATCGAGGATTCAGTTCCGGCCATAGGACGCGACAAGAAAACAGCAACAATCAGTCAAAATCCAAACAGTCAAGCTCAAGGCAAACAAGACCAAAACAAAGATAATTTAAACTCCAAAGATAACCATAGGAAGGGCAATTGAAGGGCAATTTCTGGATTAAGCAGCATCCAAAATCTGCACATCATTGGCCGATGGTTCGCTGAAGTTAAGCATCCAGCAAAACAGATTTGGCTCGATTCGATCGTACTCCGGTTTTCGTTCAACTTCAGCGCCCGCAGGATTCAAAGAGATGGCGCAGGGCGATCATTGAGCGATCGCAACGATCGCGAGGACTGCCCCCAGCCGATCGAAAAATCCCACCCCCTTGAGCGTCCGACTGGTTAGACAATAGGGGTTCGCCCTCTCAGCTTATTTCCAGCCAGGATTTCCCATGACGCAGATTTCCAATGCACCGACGCTTGCGGCCCAAGATTGGATCCCCACTGATTTGGTGTCTGACTTGCCCCTGACGATCGCCGGTCGCACCTTTCGATCGCGCCTGATGACCGGCACGGGTAAATATCGCAGCATCGAGCAAATGCAGACCTGCATTGCCGCGAGTGACTGCGAAATTGTGACCGTGGCCGTGCGCCGGGTGCAGACCCAAGCCCCGGGTCATGAGGGGTTGGCCGAGGCGATCGACTGGTCAAAAATTTGGATGCTGCCCAACACAGCCGGCTGTCAGACGGCCGATGAGGCGATTCGGGTGGCGCGGCTGGGGCGCGAGATGGCCAAGCTGCTGGGCCAAGAGGACAACAACTTTGTGAAGTTGGAAGTGATCCCCGATTTGAAATACCTGCTGCCCGACCCGATCGAAACCTTGCGGGCCGCCGAACAGTTGGTGAAAGAAGGCTTTGCCGTATTGCCCTACATCAACGCCGACCCGCTCTTGGCCAAGCATTTGGAAGAGGCGGGCTGCGCCACCGTGATGCCCTTGGGTTCCCCGATCGGGTCGGGCCAGGGCCTGAAAAACGCCGCCAATATCCAAATCATTGTGGAAAACGCCAAGGTTCCCGTGGTGGTGGATGCGGGGATTGGCACGCCCAGCGAAGCCACCCAGGCGATGGAGTTGGGCGCTTCGGCCGTGTTGATTAACACCGCGATCGCCCAGGCCCAAAACCCCGCCGCCATGGCCCGCGCCATGGCCCTGGGTACGGCGGCCGGTCGGTTGGGCTATCTAGCCGGGCGAATTCCGGTGAAGGGATTGGCTAGCGCTAGCTCACCCCTGACCGGTTTGGTGACCAACAGCTAAGGATGACTCTTGACCGGGGCCGGTCGATGTTTGTTACAGTGGCGAATTAATGCTGTGTTGCTAACAATTGCAAAGGACTGTAACAAATGCCTTACACCACGGAAGATGGCGGTCGCCTGAATAATTTCGCCAAAGAACCGAAGATGTATACCGCTGACACGCCCTCTTCAACGGAAAAGCGGAACTATGTGGTTTTGGGCGCTCTGGGTCTGGGATTGGTGCTCGGGGTGATGGCGATCGCCTTTGTGGTGTCCTAGGGGCCAACCACCGAATTATCCGGATCATCAAGACTGCTGTGGGGTTGGGGTGCGGCCGTGCCGTGCCCCATTGTTTTGGGACTGGGGAGCTATGAAGGTTGGTGTGGTTGGCTTGGGGTTGATTGGTGGGTCGCTGGGCTTGGCCTTGCGGCCCTTGGGGCACGAAATTCTGGGGGTGGCGCGGCGACCGGCAACGGCGGCCCGGGCGATCGAGCTGGGCATTGCCGATCAGGCGGGTTGTGACTTGTCGCTGCTGGCCGAAGCCGATTTGGTGGTGTTGTGTACGCCGATCGGGGCGATCGAACCGACGGTGCGCCAACTGATTCCCCACCTCAGCCCCCACACGGTGTTGACCGATGTGGGGTCGGTGAAACAGGCGATCGTCCAGGCGATCGAACCCCTGTGGCCCAACTTTGTCGGGGCCCATCCCATGGCGGGCACGGCGGACAGCGGCATTGAAGCGGCTCTACCGGACTTGTTTGTGGGTCGCCCCTTTGCGATTACACCCACCGATCGCACCCCCACCGAGGCGATCGCCCGGGTCACGGCGATCGCCCAGGATTTGCGATCGACCCTGTACCGCTGCACCCCGGAACAACACGATCGGGCCGTGGCTTGGATTTCCCATTTGCCCGTGGCGATTAGCGCCAGCCTGATTGCGGCCTGCGGGGCGGAACCAGATCCCGAAACCCTGGCATTGGCTCAATCCTTGGCTAGTTCGGGATTTCGGGACACCAGCCGGGTCGGCGGTGGCAATCCAGAACTGGGGGTAATGATGGCCCAATTCAACCGGCCGGAATTGCTGCGATCGCTCCAGCGCTATCGTGATCAACTGGATCAGATCATCGGGGTGATCGATCAACAGGACTGGGCCGCACTCCAGACCTGCTATGAACAAACCCAACAGGCGCGATCGGCCTTTGTCGATTAAGCAACCCAACCTGGTAGGGGCGCAACGCTTGCGCCCTCGATCAATTCAATTCAATCTGGTAGGGGCGCAACGCTTGCGCCCTCAGTAATTGCGGCTCAATCGATCGAGGGCGCACATCGGTGCGCCCCTACGGGAATTGGGGGTTGATTTCCCTTTTTTTAAAACGATTCAAGACAACCATAATTTTTGGATTTTTCGGGTTCCTATGACTGCTTCCGCCGATCGCGTTCAAGGCATCTTTAACCGGATTGCGCCTGTTTATGACGATCTCAACGATTGGTTGAGTTTGGGGCTGCATCGGGTTTGGAAACAGATGACCGTGAAATGGAGCGGCGCAAAACCCGGCGATCGCGCGTTGGATCTCTGTTGTGGCAGCGGTGACTTGGCCCTGCGGTTGGCGGCGGCGGTGGGCCCGGGCGGTCAGGTGGTGGGGGCGGACTTTTCAGCGCAAATGCTCGATCTCGCTCGGGAGCGGCCCCAAGGGTTTCGGCTGTTGGCCCCGATCGCCTGGGTGGAAGCGGACGCGCTGAATTTGCCCTTTGCCGATCGGGAGTTTGACTGCGCCACGGTGGGCTATGGCTTGCGGAATGTGACCGACTTTGACCAAGCCCTGCGGGAGCTATATCGCGTTCTGAAAACCGGCGCGACCTTGGCGGCTTTGGATTTCCATCGGCCCGACAGCGCGATCGCCCAGCAATTTCAGCAACTCTATCTCGATCGGCTGGTGGTTCCCGTCGCCCAGCAATTTGGCGCAACGGCTGAATATGAATACATCCTGCCCAGTTTGCAGCGGTTCCCCGTGGGGCGCGAGCAGGTGCAGCGGGCCCAGGCGATCGGCTTTCGATCGGTGCGGCACTATCCCTTGGTGGGCGGCTTGATGGGCGTGTTGGTGGCAACCAAGCCCTAGGGCAGATCCAGTAGCCACTCGGAGGCGCGATCGCCCAGGTCGATCGGGATGCTCACGGCCTTGCCCTGCCGGGGCCGGTTTTTGGTGGTTTCAATAAACGATCGCACCTGTTCCGCCGCGCCCCAGCCTTGGATGTAGGTGGCCACCGTGGACAGATGCTCAAAATATTCCGCTTCCGTCATCGGAAACGACATCTGTTCCAGGTAGCGCCACATCACCTGCACAAAAATTTTGTCTTTGATTTTGCGGACTTGCACATCGTAGGAAAAGCCCCACTTGTCCACAATCCATTGGTGTAAGTCCTGACCAGTCATGGCGCGATCGAGTGATGGTGATGATTAAAAAGCAGGGGCCTGGCCGTCAGGACAGGTTGCAAACCTGACCCTACCATTCATGATTATTTGTAACGCAATATGAAGTTTTATACGGATCTGTTACGACCGCCCGATCGCCCCTCAGCAACGCGATCGCCTGGCCCGAGAGATGCAATAATACCCTAGCAATTGCGGTGGCTTTGTTTGACCCGTTCAAACCCCACCCTTGCAGTCATACAATCTTTAAGATTCGTTATAGAACCCCCAAGAGAAGGCACGCGAGTAGGCATTATGGCTCAAGCTTCCAGCCCTGCGGACGTACCCAGCATGGGTCGCCGCCAGTTCATGAATTTTCTGACCTTTGGCTCGGCAACGGGTATCGCCCTGGGCGCGCTGTACCCCGTTGTGCGCTACTTCATTCCTCCTTCGACCGGTGGTACTGGTGGCGGCGTAGCGGCTAAGGATGCTCTGGGCAACAGCGTTAAACTCAGCTCGTTCCTGGCCGAGCACAACGTGGGAGATCGGGTGTTGGTACAAGGCCTCAAGGGCGACCCCACCTATCTGATCGTCAACAGCAAAGAGGCGATCGCCGACTACGGTCTGAACGCCGTTTGCACCCACCTGGGCTGCGTGGTGCCCTGGAACGCCAGCGCCAATAAATTTATTTGCCCTTGCCACGGTTCCCAGTACAACAACGAAGGCAAAGTTGTCCGCGGCCCCGCGCCCCTGTCCCTCGCCTTGGCCCACGTATCGGTTGATGACGACAACGTGAGCCTCAGCCCCTGGCCGGAAACCGACTTCCGCACCGGCGAAGAACCCTGGTGGTCGTAATTTCTACAATTGCTCATCAATATCGCGGCTGACCGTACTTTTTAGACAACTCATGAAGACTGCTTTCAAGGTTTTGACTCGCGGTGCGATCGCCGCGATCGCCGCGATCGCCCTGTTGATCGGTGGCGACTTCGTAGCTCCCCAGGCTGCCATGGCCTATCCGTTCTGGGCCCAACAAGTGGCTCCGGCAACCCCCCGGGAAGCCACGGGCCGGATCGTTTGCGCCAACTGTCACCTGGCCAAGAAGGAAACGATCGTGGAAGTGCCCCAATCGGTACTGCCCGACACCGTGTTTGAAGCCGTGGTGAAAATCCCCTACGACACCAGCGTGCAGCAAGTGACCGGCACGGGTGAACCCGGCCCTCTGAACGTGGGTGCGGTGTTGATGCTGCCCGACGGCTTCAAGATTGCGCCCGAAGACCGGATTCCTGAAGAACTGAAGGAAAAGACCGAAGGCCTGTTCTACCAGTCCTACGCAGAAGGTCAAGATAACGTGGTGATCGTGGGGCCGCTGCCCGGCGATCAATACCAAGAAATCGTGTTCCCCGTGCTGTCGCCTAACCCCGCTGAGGACAAGGCGATCAAGTTCGGCAAGTACGCGGTGCATGTGGGTGGCAACCGTGGCCGCGGCCAGGTTTACCCCACGGGCGACAAGAGCAACAACACGGTTTACAACGCTTCGGCGGCTGGCACGATCGGCTCGATCGCCAAGACCGATGACGGTGGCTACCGCGTGAGCATCACCAAGGAAGATGGCTCGACGGTGGAAGATGCCATCCCCGCTGGCCCGCAACCGATCGTCAAGGAAGGCGATGTGGTGACGGCTGGTCAAGCAATCACCAACGATCCGAACGTGGGCGGCTTTGGCCAAACCGATACGGAAATCGTGCTGCAAGATCCCAACCGCGTCCTGGGTCTGCTGGCCCTGTTTGTGGCGGTGATGATCACCCAAATTCTGTTGGTGCTGAAGAAGAAACAGGTGGAGAAGGTACAAGCCGCCGAAATGAACTTCTAGGATTTGCTGCCTAGGTTCCTTCGTGCCTTCATTGCCCGATCGCAAAGCCCCTGCTCAGTTCATGAGTGGGGGCTTTGTTTTGGGGTTAATCAACGGTTCAAGCTTGATTGGGATTTCAAAAACAGCCTAGTTGCCCATGGTTTCAAAAAACGCCTGGGCATTTTGGGAAGGGATAATCCGCACCCGCGATAGCCACTCATCTTCCCGCTCCGAAAGAACCGAAAGAAACTCATCAAAATCCACCACCTGAATTTGAACGGTGGCGGCTAGCTCGGGATTTTGTTCCGCAAAGGTTTTGGCCACCACTTCCGCTTGGGCCCGATCCATATAAAAGCGAATTTCTTCCGTTCCATCCCGATCGACCGTGACATAGGTGGGGGCTGACCCATCGCTTGCGGTGACCAAAAATAGTGGAATTCCCTGCAATTTTTCCGGCGGTTGTTGATTTAATGCCAACAGTTCCCGGGCTAATTTCACCTCTTCCAAATCAGGGATTAGTTGCAATTGATATTCGGTGGATGGTTTCTGCAACAGCTCATAGATTGCCGACAGGGGAATGGCATTGACCCGTAATTCGCTGGATGAACTCACGGCTCCCGCTTGCAGTCGCTTCAGCCACTCTTGGGCATCTTGCGGGTTCAAAAACATCCGAGCCACCGTTGTGCGCTGGCCATCGGCATTTCCCACATCAATCAGGGCGGGCGTACCTTGGGCATCGGTGAGGGCAAAAACCGGCACGGCTTCTAATTTGCGGGCAATTTCCTCCGGGGGCAGCGCTGCCAAGGGGCCGATCGCGGCCAACCAAGCCAGGGAGCCGATCGCCCAGCCTCCAGCCAAGTGCCGCCAGTTCGATCGCACTGACTGCCAACGCTCTCGCAATCCCAAACTCACCATCGTCCATTCCATCCTGTTGATCAAACCGTTCATGCGCCTGGTTCCATGCCCAGGGCGATTCCCAAACCAGTCTAGGAGCTAACCCACTTTCCAAAATCAAAACCGACCAGTGCGCTAATTGCCCCGGTCGGTTTTGCACACCATTTAGCGGGTGTGATGATTAGCGGGTGCGATTAGCGATTAGCCGGTTGTCCTCCCAACCCAGCAGCCCCGCTCGCGGGAGCCGGAGTGGCAGGGCGAGCACCCGACTGCCCAGCACCCTGACCATTGGGCTGACCGGGTTGGTTCGATCGCATGGCCCGCATATAAAACGCCGCTGCCGAAGAGGACGGAATCAAGCGCACACTGCCCACTAACGAGTTAGGATCCGTGGCCTTTTTCAGCTCCTCAATCAGTCCATCCAGCGTAAAGACCCGCAGTTGGGCCCGGTTGATGATGTCTGGTTGACGCTGTTTGTAATCATCCAGCATCGCTTGCAAGTCTCGCTTGCTGAAGAAAAACGGCACCACTTCGCGATTGTCTGCCCGCAGCGTCAGAGGCGCATCCTCCGCTTGGGGATCTACCGCATAAAACAACGGAATCCCCGCAAATTGCTCAACGGACTGGCCCTGTTGCTTCAAAATCGCGATCGCCGCTTCCACATCTTCCTTGCTGGGGGTGACCACCAAGTCGGGCATTTCTGGCTTATTTTGAGCCTCCGTCCACATCCGATAGAACTGGCCCAGCGTCAACAGAGCCAAGCTAACTTTGCGGGATTCAGGTGGCGCTTCGCTTTGGACGCGATTCGCAAAAGCCCGCACATCCTCCGGATCCACAAAGTGCAAAATTGCGCCATCAGCCGGTTTGGGTTCGGCGGCCGGTTGGTTCTGTTGCTTGGGGAACACCAAAATGGGCTGGCCATTTTCTTGGGTGACGGAAAACAACGGCACCACATCCAAGCGCCGCACAATTTCATCGGTGCTCAGGGCCTGCACGATCGAAGGGAAACAGACCATCGATCCCAGCACCGCGCTCACGGCGGCCAGGGTTGCGGCTGAAGCGCGAGAAAACAACGATTTCACGAAAAGCCTCCTGAGTCTCGGAAAGCGACAGCCCGGGTGAATGCACTGGCTGGCTGTCTAAATGAAGCGAGTTAGATACCCAAACGAGCTGATCCCAAGTCGATAGTGATTTAACGCTGTCGTTTGCACGCTTTCACCCTCAACAGTGCCAGAGCGTCTGGTGATGAAAAACGTTTACGCGCCAGTGTCAGCCTGTTCGGGGCGATCGGGCTTGGAGTCTCGATGGAATTGCCATCTCATAATACGACCTCTTGTTAAAGCTGAAGATTTTTAAAAATTTCGCGAAGTATTCGTGCCAGTTTCTAAATTGCCCCGCTTAGCACCATCCCTTCTGGAATGGCTGAAACGTTCCAAACCCTTGAGAGCGCAACGTTACTGTGCTCAAGGTCAATTTATGAACTGATCCGGATCAATCAAAGTCTGAAGCTCAGTTGCGAAAGTGAAAATGCCAATCCTCGTGCTGGTTTTGAGACCTTCTATTGTCAGTTTCAGAGCGATCGGTTGCAGTTTTCCCGAAATGCGAAAGGTCAACCGAAAGAAGGACTAGAGACTCTCAATATTGCACGAGGTTGTATGACTCAAATGCACATTTCCCCTACCAAGCCGTCCCTGTTCGCCCGCGTAGGTGCAGCGATCGCCACTGGGGTTGTGACCATCACAGCGGCAGGCGTGATCCAAAATGCTGCCCCGTTGGTCGCTCAGGCAACCTCTGCTCATGATCAAGACTCATCCCAAGCCCTCTTGGTCGTGGCCCGCGCGGTTAGCAATCAAGATCCCCCACGCCGTGGTGATGAACGTCGTGGCTAAAGGCGTGGCTAAATTCGACAACCTAACTGGCAAAACTGACCAACAATATTTGATCAATCCAGAGATTGATCAATCCAGAGACAAAGATGATCTCAATCGATCGAATCTTTTCATTACTGGTTCAGCGTTGGTTTAGGGTTGGCTGAAGGTTAATTTAGCGCGAGTTTAGTGATTTCTGACCTCTGGTTGTTTGAATTGTGGTGACGAGTTGAGATGACCCGGAGCAACTGCCTCATTGGGATCGATCGAGCTTCATCATGGTAACGCTGTCTCACTCCCCAGTCATGCTCAGGGGCGAAAGTCAGGTGCATGGTTTGAGGCAAATTGAAAGTCAATGAGTCAGTTGTTGAAGCTGGTTTCTGAGCATCGTGTTTTCCATCATTCGGCTGTTTCGCGACTAAGTATCATGTAACCTCCCAGATTGCATGAATGCTTTGGAATCTGGACTGACCTGTTATGACAGAATCCTCCGTTGGGGGATTTTTTATTGCTATTTTCTGCAAGCCTAATTGACAGGAAAAATTTCTAGACTGCAATAGGTTGTTTTGAATTTAATTCGAGCTGGTTGATAATTAATTAGACTTGATTTAAACAATTTTTGGTGAACTGCTGAACTAGAGAAAACGGCCTGAGATTTGAACAATTTTCGATGGATAATCAAAAATTAACAATTAACCATTGATCATGCCCCGATGAGCGATCGCGCCGCAAAGTGGCCGACACCGGAATCATCAGCGCTTGAATGGTCTATAGAATTTTGATTGGGAACTTGAACTGGCTTTCTGAACCGGGTTTCTAAACTGGATTCATATCTAGCACTCGATCGGCTGAGTTGGCTGACTGGAGTGCAGGCTAACTTGGCACTAACGCAATGCCAATTCAATCAACTAATTCTAACTATTGCGCCTATTATCATTGCGCCTGCTGTCTATGAAACTTCGACAAGTCTTTGTCCAAATCTGGCGTGTGAATGCAGTCCTGATCCTGTTGGGTGGTTTGCTCTCTCTGGGTGTGATGGGATTAGCCCTGATCTCAATGCTGCTGCACAACGCGCGATCGCACTCAGCTTCGCAGGTGATGAACATTGACCAAACCCAATCGATTGAAACCCGAACCCGATTGGGAAATTTTGCGCGAATCGAGGGAACCAATACCTTACGCGCACCGCTGCACCTAACCCAGGATTATGAACAAAGCCGTGGATTTGCCAACTCTTCCTATTCCAAAGAGGCAGATTCCCTACAGAACTATCTCTTTTTTAACGAGCTGACACGTCAAACCTATTGGCTCAAACCACCCGATCGGGGACTGATTTGGGTGGATGAAAAGCTTTTAGCCGCTCCCGTCCAGCCCACGGATCCTCCGACCACAACGCCAGTTGGGTTCGTTTATCTAGTCATTACAACCGACAGCAACCAAGATCGCCGCCTGACCGAAAAGGATCGCAAAACCCTGGCGATTTCCGATGCCAACGGTGAGCGCTTTGCATTGTTGATTGAGAATGTGGACGAGTTTCACGGCGCATCGGGGGTGAAAGATCAGCGCCTTTCGGTGTTTTACACCCGTGACCAAATGCTGAATGTGGCAGAGTTGGATCTAAAAACTCAAAAAGTCTTGAGCACCACCTCAGTTCCCAGGCCCCAAGGTTCACCGGCTCCCTAAGCTGAATCGCCAACGCCGAACTGAGGAGATGCCCGAAAAGTATCTTGAGGCACTCGCCAATCATCAACGATCGTGGAGGCACGCGGCTGGGGGTGTCTCATCACTCCCCCGCGTCATCCCCGATCTGCGTCCAAGGACTTATTTCAATGCTCTGCTCCGGATCACCGAGCCGGATTGCGCTCCCTGGCTGGTTGTTCCAATTTTCAGGTTAGAAAACCCCAATTCCGGTGATTGGGAAGCTTTTCGGCCCGTATCTCACCCAGAATTGGTAAAAATTCTACAAGAAGACTAAACTTTTGCTTCGTGAAATGCTAATATCCAGTTAGAGCGAAAGCCAAAGGGCCACGTTCAAGTAGCCCTCAAGTTTTCCTCCCAAAAGACGTAGACGAATTCGGAGTCGCCTTCCCCCCTCGCGATTCCGATTTTTTTTATCGAAATCTTGCTCAAATCAGGCTTCCGTGGAACCACCGGCTAGTGAGTTACCCCCCGTAACTCATCAAGCGTTGCTTGGCGGCTCCCTGCGTTGACCTACCCTAACGATTAAGGTTTCAGGTAAAGCTGAGCTAAAACTGCGAATGCACCCTGGGGCTGCTCGCCAGTTATCCAAGACAGAGGTTGAGAGCAAAGACAAACTCAAGAGAGCGTCAGCATCTGTGTTCTCTCGCCTGAGTTGCTGTCCTGATTATTCCCTAGGAGCAGGGGATTCGACAAGTTTTTGGCTACCGTCTTCATCAAATCTTTAAAAAAGTTGCGAAAGTCCGGCAAGCGATCGAACGCGGAGATCGCTGCTATTGGGCGGAAATTCTGATGATGATGAGGCCAAGATGGCAATGGGGTGATGGTGGTTCTTTGCGGTTGGCCGCAAGCCGGGGCCTGGAAATAGGCGAGAATGAAGGACTGTTGGGCTGGTAATGCCGCCATTGCACGATCGCCCCAATTTCGATCGCCCTCATCCCTCGCTTGTAGTTAATCGCTTGTGTTACCTGAATCGATTCTGAAGCAATTAACGGATTTGGCCCGGGTGGACGGGGCAACGCTCCACTTGGGGGTCTATTACAAAAATACGCTTGTGGCCCTGTGCCATGCCTTGGAAGATGCGATCGCCCAGTCCCAGGGCCGGCCGGTGGTGCTGGCGGCATTTCAACTGGGTAAGTGGTATTTGCAAGAGGCCGATCGCTATGGGCAGTTGGCAGATCGATCGCGCCAGATTGTGATTCTAGCTGCGCCGGATGCGGGATTTGCAGAACATCCCACCAGTCAGCGATCGAACGTGGCGATCGTGCCCCTCAGTCCCACGGATCCGGTCGCCCAAGAATGGCACTTAACCATCGTGTCGCCGTCCTACTGTGCCATGGTGCTTTGCCAGGAATTGACGGCGGCGGACTATGGCCCCGAAGGGCCGCCCCAGTCGGACTTAGAGCGTAAGTTCTATGGCTTGTGGACTTTTGTGCCCCAGTGGGTCGATCGCGGTGCGGCCTTGCTGGTGGAACGGGTGGCTCGCTATCAACCAGCCCTCGCAGAACAGCTCCAACGGCAATTGGCAGCGGTGGCCCAAGAGCAGGCCACGGCCCCAGGAGAAGACTGGTTAACCATTACCCAGCAGGTGGTGAACTACTTGCAAGCCACCCATCAACATCGCCACCCGGAGTTGCAACCGGGGCAATTGGGGTTTGAAGTGGGGGCCCCTCTGGATCAAAACCTGGTTTCCAACGAATTACAGGCGTTTTTGCGATTAGCGGAACTGCTGGAACTGTCCGATGGGCAAAATTCTGGATCGGCGGCGGAAGTGGCGGCGCTGACGGAGGCGATCGGGCAATTGCTGGATTTGCCAGCGGCCCAACTCAAACGAATGCGATTGGCCGCCGCGCTCCATCGCCTGGGCCGTTGGCCCGCCGTTTGGCGTGAAGGGCTGGCTGACCCATCTGCCGATTGCTGCGATCTCAGTGCGGTGCAGGTGTTGCGAGTGATGCCGCGCTTGCGCCCGATCGCCCACATCTTGAACCATTTAACGGAGCATTGGGACGGCTCCGGGCAGCCTTCGGGGTTGGCGGGGGATGCTATTCCGCTGGAGTCGCGATTGGTGGCCCTTTGTGCCGACTTCCAGCACCGTCGATCGGGCGGTGAGCAACCGAACGAAATTTTGCAGCACTACCGCGATCAGTCAGGACGCTGGGATCCAAAGCTTTTGGAGGCTTTGACCCTGTTGGCCCAGGGATTGCAACAGGGCTGGGAATTGCCACAGATGTCGCTGCGAGCTTCCTCGGGGTTGTGGCTGTTGGATGAGGGGGCGATCTCCTAGGCAATTCCCCCTGCTCAACTCCATCACTTTCAGTTTGACCGGTGTTATGACTAGTCTTTCTCCGCTTGATTTGGATGCCATTCGCGATGGTCAGCTTTTGCAGCTAGCCGATCGGGATCTGACGGGTGCGGACTTGGAAGAGGCCCAGCTATCCAGGGCGGATCTGAGTCAGAGTCGGTTGGTGGGAGCTATTTTGACTGGGGCAGACCTGCGCCACGCTTGCTTAAACCGGGCGGTGCTTTCGGGTGTGAATGGGGTGGGACTGCAAGCAACTGGGGCGATCGCCCGGGGAATTTGGGTTGGGGCCAATTTAACCCAGGCGGATTTTGCGGAAGCGGATCTGCGGGGGGCTAATTTTCGGGGAGCGATCCTGATGGGGGCGAACCTGACTCGGGCCATGGCGATCGGGGCGGTTCTGAGCGGGGCCAACCTCGCCGGAGCCGACTTGCGAGGAGCCGACTTGCGAGGAGCCGACTTGCGGGGAGCCAACCTCAGCCAAGCCCAATTGCAGGGGGCGGACTTAAGCCAGGCCGATTTGGCCGGAGCCAGCTTAACCGGAGCCAATTTGGAAGAGGTGAACGGCCAGGGGGCTAATTTAGCGGGGGCTGATTTCACCAATGCCTACGGACTTTGTGCCAACTGGTTGGAAGCGCGTGTGACGGGGGTGAACCAGCGAGGGGCGATCGCCCTGGATTTGCCGCCGGAACCCCCGCAGCTCTGAACCTGGGCATTTAGCCCCTGGCCCAGTTGGTTTCAAGTGGGTTTAGCGATCCGGAGCCAACAGGGCCCGCACCACCCGATCGAGGCCAACCGATCGGGAAGCCTTCAGGAGCCAAACATCTCCCGATCGCAACTCCCCTTGCAGGCGATCAATCAGTGCTTCGTGGGTGGTGAAGGTCTCGCAGGGAATGCCCTCGGCCCCCGCTGCGAGATGCAAGGCCGTGGGGTCATCGGCCAAAATCAACAGACCCTCCAGGCGTAAATCTCGCGCCAACTCACCCACCTGTTGATGGAACTCGGGCGCGCGATCGCCCAATTCCTTCATGGTTCCCAAAACCGCCAAGCGCCGCTGCCCCGGTGTTTCCGCCAACAGGTACAGAGCCGCCGTCATCGACTCCAAACCAGCATTGTAGGTTTCATCCAACAGGGTCACCCCATTGGGCAAGTCGTGGCGACGGGCCCGCCCATCGGGTAATTCCACCGCCAAGCCCGCCGCGATCGGCTCCCAATCTACCCCCAACACCTTGGCCACAGCCAAAGCGCCCAGAAAATTGAGGGCATTGTGACGACCGGGCAACGGGAGGGGAAAGGTTTTGCCTTCCACGCTCAGGGTTTGGGCATCTAGCAAGTGACCGCGAAAGGTTCCGTTGGCAAAACCGTAGTCAATCACTTCCCCCGGCCAAAGGCGGCTGGCCGTCTCCATCAGCCGGGCACAGTCGGCATTCAACACCGCCACACTGTCGATCGGCATTTCCGTCAGCAGTTCGCACTTGGCCTCCGCGATCGCCTGTTCCGATCCCAGCAATCCAATATGGGCCGTGCCCACGTTGGTGATCAGCCCCACATTTGGGCGAGTAATTTGGGTTAGCTCGGCAATTTGTCCCCGACCGCGCATGGCCAACTCCACCACAGCGAAATCATGTGCTCCGGTGATTTGCAAAAGGGTTTTGGGTACGCCAATTTCGTTGTTGAAGTTGGCGTGGGTTTTGTGAACTTGGCCCGCTGTGCCCAGGACGGCGGCGATCAGCTCCTTGGTGGTGGTTTTGCCCGCCGAACCGGTCACGCCCACGACGGGGATGTTTGCCCGATCGCGCCAGGCCCGTCCCAAGGCCTGATAGGCCGTCAGGGCATTGGGGACGATCAGTTGCGGACAGGGCTGGTCGATCGGCTCCTCAACGATCGCCGCCACGGCCCCCGCCGCGATCGCCCCCGGCACAAACGATCGCCCATCGAAATTCTCACCCCGCAGGGCCACAAACAGGTCGCCCGCCCCGATCGCGCGGCTATCGGTGCTGATTTGGGCGATTGGCCGATCTAGGGCGCGATCGGCTAAATGCCGCACCGTTGCTCCCGTGATGTGGGCCACTTCCTGCAAAGAAAATGGCGCGATCGTTCCTAAGCCGTTGCCCATGACCCTACCCTTATGCTCAAGATCTCTGAAAGATATTGCCTAATATCGTCGCACCGGATCAGCCGTTGCTAAACCTTGGGCTGATCGGTTGGGATGCTGCTGGCCATGGACTCTTTCCGGCGGCCGCTCCCACGGTTGATCGCGATCGACCCAATTCCTGAAAACCCAATTCCTGAAAACCCATAACCTCGTTTCGTGATGCAACGACCGCTGTTGGTTCACCGTCCCCTCGCCCCCGCCGATCGCCAGCACCGGTTGATCGGCCTGTCGCTGGTGGCCTCCCCGATCGTTGCGGCCCACTGGCTGGCCCACAGTCACCAAACTTCACCGCTGATCTGTCCCTTTCACTGGCTAACGGGGTTGCCCTGTCCCGGCTGTGGCTTAACCCGATCGTTCGTGGCGATCGCCCGGGGAGACTGGCCAGGGGCGATCGGCTACCATCCCTTCGGCCCCCTGTTGTTCGCGGCCCTGCTGGGTTTGGGATTGCAATGGGCTGTGGAACTACGGGTGCGACGGCGATTGGTCTGGCTGATCGGGCGATCGGGCCGGCGGGCGATCGGGCGCGGGCTGCTGATTCTCGGGCTGGTTTGGTACAGCGCCCGACTCTACGGCCTGTGGAGCAGCGGCGCGGCAGCCCTGGCCTGGAGCCGATCGCCCCTGGGTCAGTGGCTTGGTGGTTAGCACCCGGCCACAACTCCCGCAAACGATTCCGCCCAAAGTGGTTCCATTTGGTACGATAGATATTTGGCGATTTTCTTAGCGATCGCCCTCTTTTGCCAGCGCCCAATTTGCCTCAAAAGAGTCAGCGTCATGCCTTTGGGCCTGTGCGCCATATTTTGTCCACCTATCGCAAGGAGTGAAACCGCATGACCCAAGTGGTTTTGGGTGAAAACGAAGGAATCGAATCCGCGCTACGCCGTTTCAAGCGCCAAGTCTCGAAAGCCGGTATCTTGGCGGACGTGAAATATCGCCGGTACTATGAAACCCCGATCGAAAAGCGCAAGCGTAAGGCCGCTGCTGCCCGCCGGAAGCGCCGTTATCGGTAAAGTTTTTTGAGCAATTGCACCGTATTGAGCGGGGACAAGGGAGGTGAGCCTATGTCCCCGCTCTGTTTTTTGCCAGTTTCTAAGGTCGATGCCAAACTGAGGCGATCGCCCGGCCCAGTTGCCGCCCCAGCGATCGCACCGGGAGCTGGCACAACAAACAGGCCCCCAGCACCAAAGCCGCTCCCACCCGGCCCCGATCGCCCAACTGTTCCCCCAACCAAGCCGCCGCCATCAGGGCCGCCCAAACTGGCTCCAAGGTATACAAAATCGCCGCCACCGGAGCCGCCACTGATCGCTGGCCGATCGCCTGCAACCAGGCCGTGCCCGCCGTGGCAAAGGTTCCTAAATAGACCAAATCTAGCCAAGGAATGGTTTGGGGGTTCCAAATTGCAGACGAAATCGCCCATGAAGACCCCCACACCCACAGGGCCGCCGCCAGAGTCGTGATCCCCAACTGAATCAATGACAGCCACAGCACTTGGGCCCGAGCCGCGTAGGCCTCCATCCGCCAAATATAAAAAGACCAAGTGATAGCCGTGCCCACGCTCCACAAATCCCCAATATTGGGCGGTGCGCCATCGTAGGACAGCAACGCCACCCCCAACGCCGCGATCGCCGCCGCCCACCAAACCTTAGGGAACAGCCGCTGGCCCGCAACGCCCGTCAGCAATGGAACCAAGACTACATAGAGGGCGGTGATAAACGCGCTACGCCCCGCTGTAGTGTATTGCAGCGCGATCGTGTGAGCCACATAGCCCAAGGCCATCCAGAAGCCTAATTCCAAGCCTCCGCGCCCAGTAACCGCCCAAGCGGCTGAATTTTTCGGCAAACCGCTCCAAAGGGTGATCGGCAACAAAGTAATGGTGGCAATGCCAAACCGCACCAACATCAAAATGCTCGGGGAAACGGCCTCTAAACTAGACTTGACAACAACATAGGTACTTCCCCAAAGTACGCCCGCAACTAACAGCGCGATCGGGTTCAACCATTGCTCGCGATCGGCCCTTTCTACCCCGTGGATCATGTCTCGCCTCAATGATCGTGCTTACCAACTCCTGAAGGGAGCTATCCGTGCCCGCTATCAACAACAACCCGCCGCCCGGATTCCCAAGGAAGTGCTGTGGCAGCGGTTAGAAAAGTTGCGGTTGCAGTCTGGCGAGCCGGCCAGCTTTGAAGATCTGCGGGCGATCGTGAGTGATGCTTTCCCGGATTTTGATCTGGGCTTGCTCAAGTCCGCCGCTCGCCTTAACCAGCCTAAGACGGGCTGGGGATTTTGGGCTTGGGGATCTTGGGGCTGTGGTTTGGCGGGCGTGGTGGTGGCGACGGGGGGAATTGCCCTGGCCAACCTGCCATTGCCGCCGATTCGGAATGTGGTGGCAGACAACGCGCCATTGCTGTTGCTGCCCAGCTTTTGGATGATGGATCAAGATTATCGAGCCGCCACCGCCGCCACGGCCCAGGCCAAGCAATTGCTCGACAATGCCACCAGTGCGGCCGATATTGAACTGGGAGCCACCAAAACCCAAGCGGCCCAAGCAGCGCTCGATCGCCTGCCCGTTTGGTTTTTGGGGTCTCGGCCAAAGACTTATTGCAGCCTGTTTTCATGCCGGTGGCGATTCACGTTGGATGAATTTGCCGCCGCCCGCCAAACCGTGGCCCGTTTGGAAGCGCAAGTGTTTCAGGAGCGCAATGCCCAAGCCTTGTTGAATCAGGCCTTGGCAACCGTGGAAACGGCCCGCCAACAGCACCAAAGCGCCAAGGACAGCAGCGCCCAAAACGCGGCTCTCGGTGATTGGCAGTCAGGAATCGATCGCCTGCGGGAAGTGCCCCAGAAAACCTTGGCCGGGCGGCAAGCACGGGCCAAACTGGTTGGGATCGATCGAGACTTTCAATCGGTCACTGGTCGGGCGGTGGGGCGGCAGCAAGTGGGCAGCCTGATCACGGGGGCCAAGGAATATGGGTTTCGGGCGGCCTTGGCTGCTCAAAAACCTCCTCACCCGGTGGAACAGTGGCGGGTGGTGCAAAACCTGTGGCAAGAGGCCTTGGCCCTGTTGACCCAAATTAAGGATGATGATCCGCAATTTGCGGCCGCCCAGCGACTCCGGGCGGAATATGCGCAAAATCTGGCAATTGCCAAGCAGCGGGAGGCTTTGGAGCGCCAGTCGATCGAGTCTTTGGAACAAGCGGATCTGCAAATCGCCCAATGGCGCACCCTGGCCGCTGCTGACCCCAGCAATCCCCGACTGTTGGGAACGCTCCAGGAGATCGAAAACAACTTGGAGCGGGTTCACCCGGCCAGCACTGCCTACGCCAAGGCTGAACAGTTGCGCCAGTTTGCGAACCAAGCGCTCCAGCGCTACCAACCCATGACTCCGCAGCCCAATGTTGCCCCGGATGCTCCTGCCACCCAAGCTCGCTAGGGCAAGAACGACCCAGCCTTTCCCGGGCGATCGCCCATGGTTACGAGAGGGTTGATTGGTACTCCCATGCACCGGGGATTGTTGTTTTTGCGCGATCGGTTGCGGTGCATGGGAGGGATGGGGAAATGGTCGTTCATGGCCAAGCGTTCTCCCATGCACCCTACTGCTGGGATGGTTCCTCAGGGGCGATCGCGCCAGGGCTGGGCGGTGGTCAGGTGGTGGTGATAGAGCGGAACCCAGAGCCGATAGCCGCTGGGGCTGTTGGGGTCGGGGCGGAGAATTTCTTTGTGGAGCAGCTTTTGCAGGGGGCGATCGTCTTCGGGACGGAGGGGCTGCTGGGTCAGCAGTTGCGTCAGGGCGGCCCGTTGGGATGCGGTGAGGGAGCCTGACCAAAATTCCCGCAGGATTGTGTCCCCGGATCCGGTGGCCCGATCGAGGGCGCGATCGACATCATCCACGGTGGCGCGGCGGCGTTGTTCGTGGTTCAGCAGTTGCACCACTTCAAAGCAGAGGTTTTGAGTCCAGTAGGGGTGGCCGGCTGTCCAGTGCCAGATCCGATCGACGGCTGCGGGGTCGTAGATCTCGGGGAAGTCGCGCTGGGGTTCGGGTTTGATGATCAGGTCGCGGCTGTCGGCTTCGCTGAGGTAGGAGACTTTGACGGTGCGGGTGTTGATCAGGTAGTCGCTCCAGTAGGGGTTGAGTTCGTTGGGGTCGTGGGAGCCACAAAACAACAGCGTCCAGGCACGGCGATTTTGGAAGATGTAGCGAAAGAAGTTGAGGGGGGCGCGGCTGCCAGTGGTGTTGATCAGTTCCTCTAGTCGTTCGTATTCATCCAAGCAAAGCCAGAAGCGCCGGTTGGGATAGCGCCGTTCAATCTCGCTGAACCAGTGCTGGAGTGCCGAGAAGGGATCGTCCTGGAGGGCTTGGGCATTGGGTGGGGGCAGGCGCAGGTTGCGGGCTTGGTCGGCGGCTCGGGTGATGTCTTGGGCGAGGTTGCGGGCAAAGCCGGCCAGGCTGCTGGCGGAACCAGCGGAGCCTTGCAGGTCTACGCGCAGGGGCACGATTTCGCTGTTGAGGCAACGGGGCAAATAGTTGAGGGCCCAGCTTTTGCCCATTCGGCGGTTGCCCCACAGCAGCAGCATGGGCGGCGAGCTGGCTTGGGCCAGGTTTTCGAGTTCTTGGAACACATCGCGCCGCCCCCGAAACTGTTGCACGGCGGCGGTGTCAATCAGGCTGGCGTTGGGGCTGTAGGGGTTGGGGAGTTCGCCGGTGCGTTGGGCGGCTTCGCTGAGGCGGTCTTGCAAATCTTGGATCGCCTGTTGCCATTGGCGCGCGGCCCGCAACAGATCGGGAATTAAGGCGCGATCGGGCAGGGCGGCAATGTCGGCCGTGAGGGCTTCCAGGGCTTGCTTGGGCCATTCTAGGTTTTGCTGTTGGCGATAGGGGCTAGTGGCCGCGTTGGTGGCTCGAATGTCGCCAGCCAGTTCCAAAAAACGCAACAAAATCGGATTGACGCGATCTGTTTTTCTGATCAGTTGAGAGAAAAACTGAGAAAATCGCCATGCCATTCGATCAAATGAGTCGGAGACCCAATCTGGCTCGGAATTTTCGTCATCAAAACTCTGAGCAGGAATCCAGGCAATTTCCTGAGAAACAGCTTCAATGTCTTGAACATTGCGGCAAGCTGCCAGTCGAAGCGCAGCAATGCTTTTCATGACTTGGCGGGCACGGCTTTTTTGATTGGTGAATTCCAATAAATACTCTAGTTCTCGTTTGCCGAGTTGAGGTGACTCTTGATAAAGTCGAATCAGGTTTTTGTTTAAGAAAGGCAAGGGAAAATAAATAATTTCATCTAGGCGATAGGGAAAATAGGGAATGGCGGCTGCCACCGAATTGCCAATAATGAATCGATCTAGAATCAACGACCAAATCGGTGCAAAAATACCCCAATAAATTCTGAAAATTCCTAGGGGCCAACCAATCGTAAAGGCCACGCCTACCGCCACGTCTCCCCCCACGCCTACCGCCACGCCTACCGCCACGCCTCCCGCCACGCCTACCGCCACGCCTCCCGCCACGCCTCCCGCCACGCCTAACGCCACGCCTCCCGCCACGCCGAACGCCATTCGGCCAAGCTCACCAGGCATTAATAGTCCTATTAAGACACTCAACCCTAGCCCTATGGTGAATATGACGGCCGCCATCAAATAGCCATGACGTTGTGACCAGCCTCGACGGGCTAAAATTAATCCAATTAACCAACCTACTAGCGTTGATCCGGCATTGACAAAATATGTATCTGTCAGGAAGTCAAAATTGCTGAACTGCCCTAGCCCACCAATGACCATACTGATCATGATCGGTGCAAATACTGTCAGCCACCAAGCTTGGTTTGCATAAGCCTGCAATCGTCGATTGTTTGGATCTTTTTTGAGGAAAAAAAAGGGATTAGAGTCCCACTTTAAATCAGGGTGAATTGTCTTTAGTTCAGCTTGGAGCGAAAAGGGTTTGAAATAGCTGAAATAGAGTAACCGCAGGGCAGAGCGAACCGATCGCCCAAACTGCGCCCAAGCCTTAGCCTGCTTTGGTTTATTTCTCATTACTTGGCTCCAATAGTCGATTTGGCAACTCGATTGCGCTGTTGATCGCTTCTTGTACCTGCGGCGATTTCCAGGCTCCAATTGCGATCCCACCAATGGCGATGAGGATGATCATTCCTGTCGCGATCGTTCCTGCTTCATCCAGCTTTGCCCCCAGCCACATTGCCAACTGCCCCGCCGTTTTGGGCATCCACAGCAGCGCCGCTACCAGTTGCTTTCCTCGCCCCGGCCGCGGCTCCGACGGCAGCTCCACCGATCGCGTTTGCGCCAAAAACTTTTGATGGGCCCAATCCAGCGTTTTGCCCTCACGCCGCGATCGCCACAAGCAAGCCCCCGCCTTTTGCAACAGCTCCGGCGCATACCCCTCCGGTTGCTTCACCCACCTCAGCGCCGCCGCCTTGTCCGCAGCGCTCAACCCCGCCCCAGGACAACTCAACAGTGCCTCCGCCTCCTGCCGATTCAGCGGACACAAATTCACCTTCTGCAACACATTGAAAAAGTCCGATGTGATCTTCTTTTCGCGGCTGTAAATCTCCACATCCCGCCGCGAAGCCACCACCAACAACAGCGGTGAATTTTGGGTCAGCGATCGCCACCCATCATAAAAATTCATCCCAAACTCCTCGGGATGATCCATCGCATCTTCAAAATCATCCAGACAAATCAACCAGCGCCAACCCGCCAACCGCAACGCCGCCAACACCGGCTTGATGCAACTGCCATCCTGGGCGCTGTCTTGGTTGACCGTGGCGATCGCCCGTTGTACTTCCGTTGCGATCGAGGAGTTGCCCTGAATCACCGGCTGCCCCAACAAATCCTGCAAAATCCGCTGATGAAACCCATTCACCGTGCGGCATCCGGGATCTTTGAGTGATACCCCCGTCACCACCCAAGTGCCCAGATGGTTGGCCTGGGCAATGGTCGCCGCCTGGGTTGCAAAGTAGTGCAGCAACGACGACTTGCCCAGCCGCGCCGCCCCATGCAGGTTCACACAACGCGGCGATTCGCAAAACAGATGAGATTCAATGTCGCTGATGGTATCGTTGCGTCCGACCAGCTTGGCACGATCGGCGATCGGCTGGCCAAAGGTGAACGGAGAGCCGGTCGAAGCAGAGGAGGATGGGGGCACGATCGCGATTCCCACAAAAATTTGTGACAATCTTAGCCTCGTTGCTTCACTGAGGGGCGATCAGACCAGCAACTCTGCCCATCCTAACAACCTCACCAAGGCGCTAGTCGATCGTGAGGGGCAAGGAGCCTAACCCCCTTGTCTACGATGATTTGGGGCATAACGAGTAGGGTGGGCACTGCCCACCACATATTTCGCCAAAACGACATCCATTCTCAAAACAATGATCGCCGCTTCTCGAAGTGCAATCAAATTACTTTAGCGATGGGCTATGGGCGGAGGTGGGCATTGCCCACCCTACAGGCTCAACCCAACCTACTCGACTACTCAACTAAAATAGGGTCATGCCTGCTAAAGATCTCTATCACCAAACTGTTTGCAATGCCCTAATTGATGATGGCTGGACGATTACGGATGATCCCTTGATTCTAAAAATTGGTGCGCGATCGGTCTTTGTCGATTTGGGTGCAGAACGCCTAATTGCGGCTGAACGCGGTTCTGAAAAGATTGCGATCGAGATTAAAAGCTTTCTCAGTGCCTCTCTTGTCAGCGATCTCGAAAATGCCTGGGGACAGTTTTTTATGTATGCTCGCGCTCTAGAGAAACGCGAACCCGATCGAATTCTGTATTTGGCCGTGACTCAAGAAACTTTTAATACGATTTTTCAAGAGCCGATCGGTCAACTTTTATTAGAAGAACCGGGTTTTCATTTGGTTGTTTTTGATGCAAAAACGGAGAAAGTTGCAGAATGGAAGCCTTAGAAGTCAAGACAATTCCTAACCTCGACCAATGGCGATCGCTCCTAGAAAAAATCCTTAGCGATTATGCCAAGTTGCCCTATCGCTATGGAGATGTGGCAACCTATTTGGTGGTTGACCAAGATCGCAATCATTTCCTGCTCATGCAAGAAGGCTGGGAAGAGAATCGACGAGTGCATGGCTGCCTAGTTCATGCCGAAATTCGGAACCAAAAAATCTGGATTCACTACGATGGCATTGAAGGCGGGATTGCTAATGAGCTAACAGAGTTGGGAGTTCCGAAAGATCACATCGTCTTAGCTTTCCATGCTCCCACCGTTCGGCAATATACGGGCTACGCGATCGATTAATCCCAGCAAGAATTAGCTGTGACCGCGTTGGGTTTCGCACTGCTCAACCCAACCTACTCGACTTAATCAGGTGGATGACGATTGATAGACTTGAGTAGTTTTCGTAAGTTCACCACACCTGATCGATTTAGCTTCAATGCTTCGACAGTTGCTCGCCCGATCGGTGTTAAGCCAATTGCCAAGCTACAGTCTTCATTCCAAGCAAAGTGCTCGTTCCACACCTGCTGTCGAGGATTGAATAAACCGGTCATCTGTCCAGTCAAAGGATCGATCGCAGAGATTTTATTATATTTATGATTGTTGCAACCCTGACAAGCCAAGGCTAGGTTCTCTAAAGCTGTTTCACCTCCTTGACTGACAGGAATAATGTGCTCAATGGAAAATGCCTGTAGTGCAAACTGAACTTGGCTACGACAGTACTCACAGCAGTTAGCAGCGCGTATTTCAACGGCTGTACGAATTGCAGATGAAATTTGACGACTCATTCAATAACTGTCGGTAGTTGAAGTAGACCTAGATCAATCATGAGTTGATCTAAGGAAGTCTGTCGGAGTTGCGCTAGTTGCAGCAAGTTCCCTAAACGCTCGGCTTCTAGATTTTCGATGCGATCTCCTAGCGTAATTAACTCTGAATATTCTTCTGATGTCAGAGCATTTGCATCGCGCTGGATCAATAAATAGTGATAACGCTCTTGCAGCTCTACAGAAATCGCCTGATTAATCGCCAATAGCAATCGAGATTCATCAGCACTCAGGATGACTGGGCGTTTCTTTGTCGCATTGGGAACAGATGGCCATGCTAGAAACAGCGATCGAATTAATTCGCCGATTAAGATCAATCGATCGCGCACTGACCAAGTAGCAGCCTGTGATCGTAAATCCTGAAGGTTCATAGTGCTTGGTCAATCTCCTGACTTGAAAAATTTGTCTTCCTGGAATCAATAATTGCTTATGAAATCTGGATATTGGTTGTAGTAGGCTTAGTACCGATCAATCTAACTTGCTCAACTCATTGATGGTAGCGATATCGCCTCTTGTTGAATGCGATCGCGCCATTCTTCGCGAATATTTTTGAGGGTGACAACATCAACCGGGCAATTCAACAAGTCCGATAAATCCTGAATACAGCCAATTCGATCGAGCAAACTGCGATCGGGTTCCATCTTCACCAAGAAATCGATATCACTTCCGGCAGTTGCTTCGCCTCGGGCCACAGAACCAAAAATGCGAATGTGGCTGATGCCATGTTCCGCCGCGATCGCCTGGATTTGCTCACGGTAATGAATCAGGCGCGATCGCAACAGCAGCGTTGCGGGGGTGACTGAAGGCGTGATCGCTAGCATGAATCGGGTGGGATGTCGGGGCAATGGGTCGATCGTAGCAAAGGTCGTGGGGGCGATCGCGGCGGGCCGTGGAATCATAGACAGTAGTGTTTAGCCCCTGCCCGATCGCATGAGTCTGCTGTCTCTGAAGAATGCCCACAAGGATTTTGGAATCAAGGAAATTCTGCGGGATGGAACCTTTAGCATTGAGCCGACGGACAAAATTGGCTTGATTGGCACCAATGGTTCGGGCAAGTCCACGCTCCTGAAGATGCTGGCGGGGCTGGAGCCGATCGACCGGGGCGATCGGCTGGTGAACCCCAACTATCGGCTGGTCTATTTGCCCCAAGATCCGCCCCTCGATTCCGATCGCACGGTGCTGGAGCAGGTATTTGCCGATAGTGGCGAGCAAATGGCGCTGGTGCGGGAATACGAGGATTTGTCCCACCGGCTGGGCCACACTACGGGGCCGGAGTTGGATTTGGTGATGGCGCAGTTGGCCAGCCTGGGCGACAAGATGGCGGCGGCGGGTGCTTGGGAATTGGAAACCCAAGCAAAAATCGTGCTGTCTAAGTTAGGAATCGAGGATTTTGAAGCAAAGGTAGGGACACTTTCTGGGGGCTATCGTAAGCGAATTGCCCTCGCGGCGGCGCTGTTGGCCCAGCCAGATTTGTTGTTAATGGATGAGCCAACGAACCATCTGGATGCGGATTCGGTGAACTGGTTGCAAGATTATTTGCGCCAACAGTTTCGCGGGGCGTTGTTGTTGGTAACGCACGATCGCTACTTTCTCGATCGGGTGACAAATCGGATTTTGGAACTCGATCGCGGCGATCTGTTCAGCTATGCCGGGAATTATGGCTATTACCTGGAGAAAAAGGCAGAAGCGGAAACGGCAGAAAACAGCCGTCAGCGGAAATTTCAAGGGGTTTTGCGGCGGGAGCTAGAGTGGCTGAAGCGCGGCCCGAAAGCTCGCAGCACCAAGCAAAAGGCCCGGATCGATCGCATCCAAGACATGCGCGAAACGGAGTTCAAAGCCAACCAAGGCAAGGTGGAAATTGCCACGGCGGGTCGGCGGATCGGTAAGAAGGTGATCGAGCTGGAGAAGTTGACCTATGAAGTGGGCGATCGGGTCTTGATTCGCGATTTCACCTATCAATTTTTGCCGGACGATCGCGTGGGGATCATCGGCGGTAATGGGGTGGGTAAATCAACGCTGATGAACCTGATCATGGGTAAGTTGGAACCCACGGCGGGCCAGGTCGATCGTGGTAGCACGATCCAAATTGGCTATTTTGATCAGCACTCGGATGACTTGTCTGATAAGGGTGATATGCGAGTGCTGAATTACCTGAAGGAAACGGCGGAACTGGTGAAAACCGCCGACGGGCAAATCATCACCGCCTCGCAAATGTTGGAGCGGTTTCTGTTTCCGCCCGATCAACAATATGCGCCGATCAGCAAACTTTCGGGGGGCGAACGGCGGCGTTTATTCCTGTTGAAGGTGTTGCTGGAAGCGCCAAATGTGCTGATTTTGGATGAACCAACCAACGATGTGGATGTGCAGACCTTGGCGGTGTTGGAAGAATATTTGGAGGAGTTTAATGGCTGCGTGATTGTGGTGTCGCACGATCGCTACTTTCTCGATCGCACCGTTGAAAAAATCTTCGCCTTTGAGCAAGCCGGTCAGATTCGCCAATATCCCGGCAACTATTCGGTGTATTTGGATTTGCGATCGCCTGATCTGCCCAGTGATACTGCCGAGAAAAACGGGCGATCGGCTGAGAAGAAGGCTAGTGCAACAACCACGACGGAGCCGGATCAAGGCAATTCATCCAAGGGGCGATCGCGCAAATTGTCCTATAAAGAAAAGCGCGAACTGGAACATTTGGAAACCCATTTACCCCAGTGGGAAGAGGAAAAAGCGACCATTGAAAAACGCCTCTATGAAAATCCTCCCAGTGGCTATAGCGAGGTCGAAAAATTATCGCAAAAGCTGGCGGATCTCAGTCACCAAATTGATCAAGGAACCGAGCGCTGGCTGGAATTATCTGAGCTGGCTGAATCCTAGGCTTCAGAATTTGATGCTGACCACCTGAGACAAGGGGCTTAAGCCCCTTGCCCCGACAATTTAGCTAATCGTTTGATTGAGATCTTCTATAGTAGTGATTGAAGGTTTCTCGCCGTTTTCCTCGCTGTTTTCTGTGTCACACACCATGGTTTTTGCACCGTCGCTATCGGCTACTCGCCCCGATTGGGAAGAGATCGCCCGGGAATTTGTGAACGCCTTGGGCGATCGGGCGGTGATTCGCCGCAAAGATGAACTGCTGACCTACGAATGCGACGGGTTAACCAGCTATCGTCACCGGCCAGCGCTGGTGGTGTTGCCCCGCACCACGGAGCAGGTGGCAGCGGCGGTCAAGCTCTGCAATCGGTTTCGTGTGCCCTTTGTGGCGCGGGGGGCGGGCACGGGCCTCTCCGGTGGCGCACTCCCGATCGAGGACTCGGTGCTGATTGTCACGGCGCTGATGAAACAAATCCTGAAGGTGGATTTGGACAATCAACGGGTGGTGGTACAACCGGGGGTGATTAACAATTGGGTGACGCAGGCGGTGAGTGGTGCGGGATTTTATTATGCGCCCGATCCATCGAGTCAAATTATTTGCTCGATCGGGGGAAATGTGGCGGAAAATTCCGGCGGGGTTCACTGCCTCAAATATGGCGTAACCACCAACCATGTTTTGGGTCTGAAATTGGTGTTACCCGATGGGGAAATCGTAGAAGTGGGCAGCGCCGTGCCGGAAATGCCCGGTTACGATTTAACAGGAATTTTTGTGGGTTCTGAAGGTACGTTGGGTATTGCCACGGAAGTTACCTTACGAATTCTGAAAACCGCCGATGAAATTGCTGTTTTGCTGGCCGATTTCACCAGCATGGATGCGGCGGCTAAAAGTGTGGCCGATATTATTGCCGCCAAGATTATTCCTGGTGGCATGGAAATCATGGATAACCTCAGTATCAATGCGGTGGAGGACGTGGCTAAAACCAATTGCTATCCCCGCGATGCAGAGGCGATTCTATTGGTTGAATTGGATGGCTTGGCAGTCGAAGTGGAAGCCAATGCCGATCGCGTGGCCCAAATTTGTCGCGAAAATGGCGCGCGAAATATTGCGATCGCCACGGATCCCCAGGAACGCTTAAAACTCTGGAAAGGTCGCAAGTCCGCCTTTGCTGCCGCTGGCCATGTCAGCCCCGATTACTATGTGCAGGATGGTGTTGTACCGCGCGGCAAATTGGTTTGGATTCTGCAAGAAATTGCCAAACTGAGTGAGGAATACGGCTATAAAGTCGCCAACGTGTTCCATGCAGGCGATGGCAATTTGCACCCGTTGGTTTTGTACGATAAGTCCGTGCCGGGACAACTGGAAGCCGTGGAGGAAATGGGCGGCGAAATCCTCAAGCGCTGTGTGCAAGCGGGCGGCACAATCTCCGGTGAGCATGGCATTGGGGCTGAGAAGCGCTGTTATATGCCCGATATGTTTTCGGCGGCGGATCTGGAGACCATGCAATGGCTACGATCGGCCTTTGATCCCTTGCGTTTAGCCAATCCCGACAAGGTATTTCCCACGCCCAAAACCTGCGGTGAAGCGGCGAATGCTCAGGCTCCAGCGCAGCGATTGGTTGAGGGAGTCGATCGCTTCTAAATACCCATCGCTAAAGAGCCATCCGGCCGGGAATCAATGAGTAGGGCAGAGATGGGGCGATCGAGCAATCTTGAATCAAGAACTCGATCGCCCGTTATCCCACCGCTTGCTCATCACTCATTGGCGCGATCGGGACTCATGACCTGGGGTTTCACCTGTAATGACAGGTTTTGTCCGTTGCGATTGATGGCAAAGGTGAGAGGACGGGTTATGCCCGTGGCTTCCACCATTTGCTGCACTTCGCTGGGATCTTCCACCACCTTGCCATCAATCTGAAACACCGTGTCTCCGGGGCGCAAACCCGCTTCCGCAGCGGGCGATCGGGGCATCACTTGCACAATCAGCACCCCCGCATCCAGTTCGATTTTGGCGTTGCTGTTCGGGTCTTCGTTGATCTGCTGCTTCAGTTCGGGCGTGAGCTTCACCATCCGCACCCCCACGAAGGCGTGATCTGCCCGGCCCTTGGCCACCAGTTGCTCGGCAATTTGGCGGGCCCGATTGATCGGAATCGCAAAGCCAATCCCCTGGGCCCCTCGGATGATGGCCGTGTTCATGCCAATCACGGCTCCCCGCTCATCGATCAGCGGGCCGCCGGAGTTACCGGGGTTAATGGCTGCGTCGGTTTGGATGAAGTTCACCCGCTTGTCCGGTACGCCGACCTGATTGCTCGATCGCCCGGTGGCACTAATAATTCCGGTGGTGACTGTGTTGTCCAGCCCCAGGGGGTTCCCGATCGCGATCGCCCATTGTCCCGGTTGCAACTGGTCAGAGTTGCCCAAGTTAACCGTCGGTAAATCCTTCGCGTTGATTTGCACCACCGCCACATCCGTCAGGGAATCCGCCCCAACCACCTTGCCGTCAAACTTGCGCCCATCCTTCAGGGTCACGGTCACCGAAGTGGCTCCCTCCACCACGTGGGCATTGGTGAAAATTTTGCCGTCATTGGTCACCAGAAAGCCCGAACCGGAGCCACGGGTTTCTCGCTCCTGGGGGGCGGGCCCTTCTTCTCCAAAGAAGCGACGGAAAAAGGGATTGCTAAATTCACCGGGAATTTCGTTCCGAACGGTGCGGGCGGAGTCAATGCGCACCACGGCTGGCCCCACGCGATTGACCACGGTGGTGACGAAGTTGCCAGGGTTGTTGGCATTGGCGGCAGATCCCAACGGCAGCGACACCGGCACGGAACTGGTGTTGGGCAGGGAGGCCGGCTCGCCCCCATTGGCTAAAATTCCCCAAGCATTAGGCGACACCATCCGCACCCCTGCCAAAGCCGCCCCCGCCCCAAACAGGATTAGGGAAACGTAGAGCAGGGCCTTCGATCCGCCGCCGGAACGATTGGGGGGATTTTGAAATTGCACCCGATCGGGGCGATCGTTGGGAGATGTCATGGCAGCTTTCGGCAGTCGAAACGTCATCGGGCTGTGTCCTTATCCATTCTGGCCTGTTTGACCCCAATCTAGTCAGCTTGTTTGACGGGGTTATGGTACAGACATGACGCGGTGATGACGCTTGCGCGGCAAACAGTTCATGCTAAGCCAGCGGAGAGCCACGTTTAGGCCATGATAACGAGGGGATTGCTGGATCTTGATTGCTGGATCTTGCTGTCCAGATCTCCTACTTTGGGTTCTTATCCGCTGACGCTATGGCTCCTTTGGTATCTCCCCCGCAACCTGAACCATCCGCCCATTCCCGATCGCCCCGCTTGAGTCCACCCAAGACCCCCACTTCCCCCAAGCTGCCCGCTAGTGGGCCCGATTGGTGGCTGTTGGCCCGCCAGCGCTCCGTGGTGCAGCGGGCCCTGCGTACCTCGCTGTTGGTGGGCACGATCTTGGTGGGCATTAATCACGGTGATGCTCTGCTGCGGCGCGACTGTCCGCCCGATCGCCTCGCCAAAATTGGGCTAACTTACATGGTTCCCTATTTGGTGGCCACCTTTGCTTCCGTTTCCACCCTGCGGGAATTGGGGCGATCGCCCATGGCCGATCGCGAGGAAAACGGTAACTAGGATCCCGCCTGATCCCGCAGCCGTCGCAATTCCGCCTGGAGCCGTTCCACTTCTTGGCGCATGGCATCCAGATTGGCCCCACCATTGGCCGGATCTGCGCTCACTTCCGCGTCCAAAATTTCAATGCGGCGCGGCTCTTGGCCGGCGGATGGCTCGCGGCTGGGGGCGCTGTCTTGGGATTGTTGAATCAGGGCTTCCACGGCGCGGCGAGCTTCTTCGGTGGACATCTCGCCTCTTGCCACCATCTCATCGGCCAGTTGTTGCAGTTTGCTGGGCAAGTCGGTGAAGGTTTCACTGGCCTTTTCACCGGCATAGCTGGCAAGGCCAACACCCAAATACAGGGCTTTTTGCACCAAGTTACCGAAGTCAGGCATGTTGCTTGCTCCTGAGAAAACGGGTCGATCGAACGGATGGGCAAAATCGAGCGGCGGCCGGAGCCAAACCAAGGGCCCAGCACCGGGGCAAACCCGCCAAGGATTCGCATCCAGCCTAGCGCGGGAGTTCCCCGATCGCGCCGTTCTTTCCAGCGAATTTCGGGTAAATTCAGGGCCAATCAACGGCTATGGTGTTGTCGAGATTGGGCAAGCGGCAACGGTTGTCTGGCTTGTTGTCTGGCTTGTTGTCTGGATCATTACTGGATCATTATCTGGCTCATCGATAGATCACGATCAATCACCTATAGGATCATCAGGATCATCTTCATCCATAAATCATCCATCGATACTGGTATCGATACGGGTAGAGAGATACTTGTAGAGCGTTGTTGAACACGATCGATTCCTGGTCAAAATTGCCAGGGATGGCCAAAACGCTTGTTCGCCCGGCGGTTTTGCGGCTGAATGGGCGATCGTCTGCCCTGTTTGCTCTGGTCACTGGCTCCGCTTGCTGGCCCAGTTTGCTTGAGCAATTTGCTGGCGAAATGGCTTGTTTTTGCTGCTTGTTTCCGCTGTTTTCTTCTGTTGCTCTTTCTTGTTGTTTTTTGAGGAAATTCCTGTGGTTGCCGTTGCGATTCTTGCGGCCGGTAAAGGCACGCGCATGAAATCTGATTTACCCAAGGTGTTACATGAATTGGGGAGCAAAAGCGCGATCGCCCGAGTCTTGGATAGCCTGTCTCAATTATCGGTCGATCGATGCCTGACCATTGTTGGCCATCGAGCAGACTTAGTGCGATCGCACCTGGCCGCCTGGCCGCAAATGGAATTTGTGGAACAACGGGAACAACAAGGAACCGGCCACGCCGTTCAACAATTACTCGCTCCTTTAGCGGACTATGAAGGCGATTTGCTGGTGCTGAATGGGGATGTGCCGCTCTTGCGCCCAGAAACCCTAGCCAACCTTCTGAAAGTTCATCAAACTCACCAAAATTCTGCCACCATTCTGACAGCACAACTGGCGAATCCCCAGGGCTACGGTCGCGTTTTTTGTGATCAAAATCTGATTGTCCAAGAAATTATTGAAGACCGAGATTGCAGCCCTGAGCAACGCCAAAATTGCCGAATTAATGCCGGAATTTATTGTTTTCGCTGGTCGGCATTGGCGGCTTTTTTACCCCAGCTCAAAAATGACAATAGCCAAGGGGAATATTATTTAACCGACGCGATCGGGGCCTTGGATCCGGTCATGGCTTTGGATGTGGCCGATCCGGAGGAAATTTGGGGATTTAACGATCGGGTGCAATTGGCGGCGGCGGCCCAGGTGTTGCAACGACGCACCAAGGAGCAATGGATGCGATCGGGCGTGACCCTGATTGATCCCAGCAGCATCACGATCGACGATACGGTCACCATCGGCCCCGACGCGATCATTGAACCCCAAACCCATCTGCGCGGCCACAGCTCGATCGGAGCCGGAGCCAGAATCGGCCCCGGCTCACTGATTGAAAACGCCACGATCGGGGACGGCTGCCAAGTGCTCTATTCCGTGGTCACCGACAGCGAAATTGGCCCTAACAACCAAGTGGGGCCCTTTGCCCATGTGCGCGGCCATGCCAGCACGGGCCCCGATTGTCGCCTGGGGAACTTTGTGGAACTGAAAAATGCGCAATTGGGCAGCAACACCAAAGCCTCCCATCTGTCCTATTTGGGTGATGCCACCTTGGGCGATCGGGTCAACATCGGCGCAGGAACGATCACGGCGAACTACGACGGCGTGAACAAACACCGCACCGCGATCGGCGATCGCAGCAAAACCGGTGCCAACACAGTGCTGGTGGCTCCCGTCACCATTGGCCAAGACGTGACGATCGCCGCCGGTTCCACGGTCACCGAAGACGTGAGCGACGATGCCTTGGTGATTGCCCGATCGCGCCAAGTTGTCAAACCCGGTTGGCGCTTGCCCAGTGCCGACTAGGCTCGTATTCCAAATAGCTGTTGATGAACCTCTTCCCATCGGGCGCTATTGAACTGCTGCAGTTCCTAGCGCCCGATGTTTTTTCAGAATGATTTTCAGAGTGATTTAAGGAAAATTTTAGAAAAATCTGCCAAATTACCGACTCAGAATGGCTTTTTCTCTAAAAAATACCTGGAGCATCGCCATTTCGAGAGCAGCTTGGCGCAAGCCCCGTCGCTGACGGGCTTGAAGAAGCTCAGTGACACAATGCACGCCTGATGACGATCTCGATCGCAGCGAGTAAAGATTTGTATCACAGAATACGGTCTATTGCGATCGCCTTGATCTTCCGCAATGATCACGCTTTCTTACTGGGGTGAATCACCTGGCCAGCGCACCCAAAGCGTCATATTAGAAACGTAGATTCGACTGCGAATGTCGATGCAGGGGTGAATTATGCAACCGCCCGTTCGACTATTGCCCTTTGCATTGTCCGAGTTATTTGCCCAAGTGACGGCGACCGGTCGCCTCACCCTCGCCGATCGCTACGGCTTGCTCGCAGCGCTCCTGGACGACTCGATCACGGAAGAGGAACGAGCCTCTATTGATCGTCTTTTGCGATCGATTCGTCGTGGGCGGGTGGAGATAGTGAACGATTTGTCCACACTGGTGTAGTGGGGTCAGTGGATCCCAGGATTTAATCCTGAAGGCTGCCTTGATCTCCTCAAACTCAGTCACAGCAATCGTTTCGGGTCGGCGGTCAACCCCTTTGGCCGCCATCCACCCAAGGGCAACAACTCCAACGACCGGGCTGAAGCATCACAATTCCCTCGCGATCGCGCCAGTCAAATCCACACCGCTTTTGCATCTCAGTGCGGTTTCTAGGCAACCCCTGAGATGCCTAAAGCCCTTAAAGCACACTCAGCACAGCTAAAGCGCCGTCCGACAGAGCCGGCGCTTTTTTCGTGTTTTTTCCGGTTTTTCCTGGCTCAGAATCGGATCCCGATCGGCCAGCGGTGAATTGTGGTGGACAGGCGGCGATCGTTGCAGCCCCAAAAGGGCGGGGCTGGAACCCCTGTTTTCTGATAAAATTTTCGGCAGCTTTTAATAAAATTCGTGTTGGAGAGGATACCCACAATGGAAGCCGCCTTGCTGTTGGCCAAGTTGCCCGAAGCTTACTCCGCCTTCTCGCCGTTGGTTGACGTTCTGCCGATTATCCCTTTGCTGTTCCTGGCGCTGGCCTTTGTGTGGCAAGCTGCTGTTGGTTTCCGCTAAAGCACGACACCTTTCGGCTAGGCCTAGGCTGAAAACCAGCCTGTTGAACCCCGTCCTCATCCAAAATTGTCCAAAAGCGTCCAATTTTGTCCCAGCCTCGCTGAGTTTCTCTAAGTTGCTCTGAGCTTAATGACCTGAGATTTCCTGTCTAGGTTTTGGCTCAACGACTGGACATTTGAGCGCGCGATCGGGAGCGATCGCCCACTGATTCAGCTCAGTTCAACGCAGCTTTCCTGAATTAGATCAACTCAGATTTTCATTATCTTCTGACCAAAAAGGCGTACGATCGTGCGCTTTTTTTGTGTCTGTCAAGATCCAAGTTAATTGCTCTGGAATTGCTCTGGAATCACTTTGGAATCGCGCTGGCAGGCTGAAGCTCTCACCACGAAAGTATCAAGCGGTGGTTTCTGATCCCTAGAGTCCGGCAGCCACAGGATTAAGCTAGGGCAAATTTCCAGGAAATCTTGCTAGGGAAAATAACTAGGAGAAACTTGCCCCCAAATCTTATCCTTCTCGGCTCTTATCCTTCTCGGCGCAGGTTGCGATATTGATAAAACACAAACGCATCAAATAAAACGCAAACAAAGCTACAGGCCAACCCAATGACCAACGTGCCTTGAATGGGGGAGCCATTACCAAAAACAGTTAAAAATAAAATGATGTGCTGCAATGTTGTGGCCGCAATCATATTCAAAACCGGCACGTAAACCCAAACCCCGATCGCCAGCAGCAAAATGCCCAAACCCGCCACGGGAATCAGAAAACCCAAGCTGGCGGCCAAAATTAAGGACTGCAATAGATCAATCAGCATTGTGTTTACGGAACTCAGGCGATCGCGCACCATTTGGCTATCAATGACCAATCCGGGACAACGCCCCGATCGCCCCCCGATCGCCCCCAAAACCTGTGCAATTTGTTGATACATTTCCACCCATCCTTGCATCGCCCCAATCCTCCCCGCTAAAACTTTCCCTGAGGCGATCGCTCCATAGTCTCAGCATTCACCCTGAAGCCGCATCACTGGTCTTGGCACACTTTCCAATCCAACACCAACTCCACTCAGCGATTGAAATCGGGGTTATTGGGCTGTTTGTTCCCTGACGATTGAGCTATGGCCGTGGGGCCGATCGCGTTTGTTGATTTTGTTGATGTTGATCCAGTTGATGTTGAGCCATCGGAGCGCTGGCTAAGGGTCTCCTGGGGTTGGAGCAGAATTTTCAGTCCGGTTTAAAAATGCACCCGATCGGGCAGTGAGTGATGAGGATGATTGCCTCGCTAGCTATGCCCCGTTGCTCTGCCCATCAATATACTTCCAGAATACGAATTGATTTTAGGGCTTTCCGTTGAAACACCGGTTTTGTCAAAAATCTTCAATATCAGACCTAATTAGACTCAAAAGGATGACGAATTATCAAATAACGATGTGAAAATACGATAAAAAATCATTACGCTTTTCCTGCTTTTGCATCATAGTTGACAATTGCCTTGTTTCCGTTTGCCTTGATTTGTTTCTAATCATGTTTCTAATCGTGTTTTGAGTCACGACTGTTGAGTCGCAACCATTGATCAGTGACGATTAATGAATGACTTTGTATGAATCATGCAGTGATTTTCTGTAGATTCTTTATGGATTTTTAAATTTTTATGAACCACTAATTTGGCAAACATCAGAAATCGCCCAGACCTACAACGAGGTCATGGGCGATCCGAGGAACTAGAACGAGTTAATGGACGCGAGCAAGAACTCCAGCACCAAGTAACAACTGTTTAGAAACTGGTTGAATCAAAGAATGCAAACCAGCTCAAAACGGACATGAGATTGGCGCAAGATTAGCTTGCCCTTAAGACAGCCACTCTAACTTGGCTTCTTCCTTGCTGTTGGTGTTGCGGGCGGGCGTTTGGCGCTCGAACTTCATGTGAATCGATCGCGTCTGTTCGCCATCGGCCGCCACCGCCATGATCGGATAATCGATCATGCCGTCTTGGAAGGACATCTGGAAGCGGAATGTCCCATCGGGATTCAGTTTGATCGGTTGTCCGCCGATCGTCACCGTGGCATCGGGTTCCGTGGCTCCGTAAACAATCAGTTCCGCATCGGCCACCAGCCAGAATTGACGCGGGCGGATGGGCGGCATCGAAGCCCCAAACCCAATCCCGGACATCATCATGCCCACACCGGACATGCCCATCCCCGAGGCCGACAGGGCCCCCGGCAGACCCGGCGCACCCACTGCACCAGCCCACATGCCCACGCCCGAGGGGAAGACATAGGAGCTGATGGCTTGCTCGCCCAGGTGCTGGATTGAGCCTGCGGGAACGGAACCGGGCACATGCTGCATGGAACCAAAGAGGGAACCGGCCACGCGCATGGCTTCGACTCCGGCGGCCATTCCAAACACCTGTTGGTAAATGGCGTTTTCGGCGGCTTGGGCGGCTTTTTGGGCGGGAGGAATCAGGGTGGCCACGGTGGTGCCGCGCAGATCCTGTTCCCAATCAACGGTTACAAATACGTCTTCGATCCAGTCGGAGGGATACACGGGCGGAATCCGAACCGGGGCCGATCGCGCCAGCACGAGCCACCGGCCGTCGCCGCAGCGGTAACCAATTTCGATCGCGTAGTCCCGATCGCTGATCGGAATGGGCAAGTACCATTCCCGAGCCAATTCATCGCAGGGGAACTCTTGAACCGTGTGGGCCCGTTGGACACTCAAGTCCAAATCGGTCACGTCATAAACCCGTAACGCAAGCTGAAGACCCCCTTGGGCCCGCAACTCAGCTTTGTGCTCATTGGGAATGTCCCAATAGGTGTAGGCCCATTGGGGATCGCGAGGCAACAGAAGAATCCGACTTTCGCCATAGCCACCGGGCAGGTCGGGCAATCCTTCATCAACACCGGAGAGAGTTTCCGGATCCAAAATCAGCTCTTCGGAGAGGTCGGCGAGGTTGTTCGGTTGTCCGAGGTCGAATTTTGCAGCTTCCACAGCTTCTTGGGCCTCAATGGTACGAACGGGAATAACTTGGGCGATGGCTGGCGGGGCGGTGGGTGGCGTAGGGCTAGATGCCGGCAGACCAGCCGATTTGGTCTGAATGGAGGCCAAAAGCTGATCTTTCCGCATTCGGCTATAGCGCGAGATACCTAACTCGCTGGCAACACGGCGCAGTTGGCGCAGTGTCATTTCCTCTAGGGGTGGACGTTCTTTGGGCGCGCTCATCAACTCGAAAGCTCCTCAGCGTATAGGGCAGGCCATCAAAGGGCGATCGCACGTCAATAGCAGCAATGATGCCTTGGGCACGGTTTGGGATGGGCGATCCCAATCTCAGCTCTTGATGGCCGTTATCCTACTGAACTCGATCCCCACCCGTCGAGGGCGATCAAGCTTAATGTCAAAATTTCATGACATATTGATCCGGATGTGCAAAACCCACTTCAGAAAATGTCAGGTTTTCTTGACTTATCCGAATTGAGAAGGGGCCCTACGCGATCGGGTCAGCGGCTGGCTGCCCCACCGGCAACCGCAGCCGAAACGTGGTTCCCTTCCCCAGGGTCGATTCACAGTTGATTTGGCCCCCGTGGCGATCGACCACGATTTGATAGGCGATCGCTAGCCCTAGGCCGGTTCCCTTGCCCACCGGCTTGGTGGTGAAGAAGGGATCAAACAACCGATGGCGAATGGTTTCGGAAATGCCGATGCCATTGTCTTGGATGACCAATTCCGCTTGGGGGCCCTGGTCGGTTTTCAGGGCCACCGTTTGCAGGGTGATGGTGGGTGTCCACCGGGCAGTTTCTCCTGAGCTTTGTTGAGCCATCTGCTGCTGCCAGGCCTGATCGAGGGCCTCGATCGCGTTGCTGAGGAGATTGATGAATACCTGGTTGAGCTGCCCGGGATAGCACCAAACGGGCTGTAGGTCGCCATATTGCTTAACGATGCGAATTTCTGGGCGATCGCTATACCGCTTTAGGCGATGGGACAACATTAGCAACGTGCTGTCGAGACCATCGTGCAAACTCACGGGTTTGAGATCTACCTGATCTAAACGTGAGAAATTACGCAAGCCCTGCACGATTTCCTGAATCCGTCGAGTCCCTTCCTCCATGGATTGGATCAGGTTCGGCAAGTCATCCAGCACAAAGGTTAATTCCTCGGTGTCGATGGTGGCATTGGCTGCCGGGTCGATCGCCCCTGATCCCGCCCCAGATTGCGTGAGTCCCAACAGGGTTAAACAATCCGTGAGTTCTTCAATGTATTGCCGCAATACCCCCAAGTTGCCATGGATAAATGCAACGGGATTATTGATTTCGTGGGCAATGCCCGCCACCATTTGCCCCAAGCTGGACATCTTTTCAGTTTGAATCAGTTGGGCTTGGGCACTTTTGAGATCCTCAAGGGCCTGGGCTAAATCGGCCGTTCTTGTGGTCACCCGACTTTCTAGGGTTTGATTGGCGGATTCCAGAGCGATCAGGGAATTGCGGAGGTGGTCGGCCATGCGGTTAAAGGCCTGGGCCAGCTCATCCAATTCGCGAATATCAAAGGTTTCCGCTCGGTGATTAAGCTGACCGGCCGCCAACTGGCCAGCCGCTCCGGCCAGAGACTGCACGGGCCGCCCCAAACGACGCGCCATCACCAGGCCCAGAAACACAGCCAGGACGATCACCA
Source organism: Limnothrix sp. FACHB-406 (assembly GCF_014698235.1). Taxonomy (NCBI): domain Bacteria; kingdom Bacillati; phylum Cyanobacteriota; class Cyanophyceae; order Pseudanabaenales; family Pseudanabaenaceae; genus Limnothrix; species Limnothrix sp. FACHB-406. The sequence goes on from NZ_JACJSP010000005.1 coordinate 62,623, forward strand.
AACCGCAGAGCAGGGTTGTGACGCGGCGATTTGCCTCAATTTGCCCCATAAAGGCCGATCGAGGCACAGTGGCCACAATCACCCAATCGAGGCCATCGGAATCCCGCCAAGGGGAAGTCCAGAGGAGATAGGTTTGGTGATCGACCTGGAAGGTTTCTGACAGGGGACTAACCACGGCCCCCAAACCGCCTTTTTGATTCAAATGATCGAAAGCGGCGACCAATCGTAGATCATTGCTGGTGCGGGCAGTGATCCGCTCCAGGGTTGATCCCTGTTCGGACGTTTTGAGCACAAACAGGGGTTGCTCGTTGCTGCTGGCCACCAAGTTTCCGTTCCGCTCCAGAATGGTGATGGTTAATTCTGGGTGAACGTTCAACTCCTTGAGCATGGCGCTGATGCGGGCCAACAACAGGTCAACCCCGATCGCCCCGATCGGTTGGCCACGGCGATCACGAAAGGGAACGGCGTAGTTAATTGACACAAACTCTGGGGTGCTATCCCAAGCGTAAATGGCACTCCAGCCAGGACGGTTGCGCCGAATGGCCGCCTGATACCAGGGTTCTTTGCGGTGGTCATAGGAATACACCCCCAGCCGTTGCTGGCGACGACCTAGCCGATCGGCCCGATATTCCTCATAGCGCCAACCCAAGGCGGCCGATCGCTCCCCCACAATCAGCCCATCCCGCCCCACACCGGAGCCTGCAAACTCCCCCGTGGCTAAGCCGAAGTTGATGTAGCTGGCATCGAAGGCCTGGCGTAATTGCCAGCTATATTGCCCCACCTGTTGCAAATTCTGGGGAGAGACCAACTCCGAGTTGAGGGCCATCAGAAACAGCCGGGTGGCCCGCTTGGGTTGCTCAAAGTATTGGGCTAGGCCACCACGAATCCGTTCCCGGAGTTGCAGGTGCAGGCGATCGGACAGCTCTTGGACCGATTGCTCTCCCGCCCACAGGGACAGGGCCCCGGCCACCACCACCGCCGCACAGGAAAGGCTCACAAACGGAAACGTTAACACCCAAGCCAGCGATCGCCGCTTGGCCCGGGCAGAAATATCGGGAGGGCGAAAATAAGGCTCCATGGAATTGGGGGTTGTGGGGACTTTCGCAATCATTGGCTCAAAGTTGGGTCTAGACGGCGATGCTTCCCCGGCGACAGCGGTTAAATCAAGGGGCAATTTTGCAATTGCTTGAAACGCCTAACGCCAAGCGATCAACAAGCAATCAACAAGCAATCAACAAGCGATCAGCAAGTGATCAACAAGCGATCAGAGGCGTGGCGCTAGACCCCGCTGCCCCGTGGGCCATGCGGGGAGTTGAACTCACGCGCCCGATCGATGGAGGTCAGACGGGTGGGTGAATTCTCTTCGTTATGATTGCCAGAATTACCGATCTATTCAGCGATCGCCCTCCCTTCCGGTCGTGATTCCTTGGTTTTGCGGGGGCGATCGGCTCAAGGTCTTTGGGTGACTGCTTTCTAGCCCCCGCGTGACTGATCCAGATCCCCAAGGCGATCCAGATCACAGTGAGCGAATCGCGGTGGGCAAATCACGGTAGACAAATTACGGTAGGCAAATTACGGGGGGCGATCGGGTCAACAGTCACGAACCGATCGCCAACCCGAGGCCATCAACAGGCAGCACCATCAACAGGCAGACACCAAAACCTAGCCCGGCCAACGTTGGGGCGGTAAAACTGCATTGCGAAATTTGATTGCACAATTTCACCGCAAATTGCACCGCAAAATTTGATCGCGAAATTTCATGATTTGGCAGCAAAATCGGCCGAATACTTGGCTCCTTGGCTGCCGATTGTACTCAGCCGCCCATCCACACCGCTACAACCAGCGAGCTTGGTTCACGCGCCACTGTGCCAAAAGCTGCTGCTCCCGTTCCGGCGAAAGACCCGCCTTCAAATCCGCTTGGCGCGATCGATCCCAAGACCACAGATCGCGCACCGTGCCCGCCAGGGGGCGACATTTCAGACCAGCGGCCGCCGCCCGGCGAGTATCCATGCTGGTGAAGCCGCGCATGGGAGCTTCCTTGCTGGGGATCCAAAGGGGTAGCTCTGTCCAGGGCGCAACCCCCGCCTCTAGTAAAAAGTCCTCATGCACCCAATCGATCAGCGCATCGCTGCGGGTGACCCGGGCGCATTCATCCAACACTTTGTCTAGGGTGAGGGATTTTTCGGCAGTGCCAACGTTGTAAACCCCCGATCGCTGGGTTTCGCAGGTTTTGATTAGCCAAGCAGCCAAATCACGGGCATCGATCAGTTGTACCCACTGTTCCGGTGGCGATGGGGCTAACACGTCACCCCCTTGGGCTAGGCGACGCACCCAGTAAGTGAAGCGATCGGTGGGATCATAGGGCCCCACAATCAAGCTGGGGCGGGCAATCAACAATCGATCGCCAAAGGTCTCGGCCAACAGTTGCTCGCAACCTGCTTTCAGGGATCCGTAGTCATCGCCGGTTTCGATCGAGGCTTGGTCATCCAAGAGGGGCGATCTCAGGGGATCGTTTTCCGTGATCCCCGGCAACCCAAAATCTTCGTAAACGGAAATGCTGGATAGGTAGACGTAGTGACCCACCGCATTCTGGAGCCGGGCGGCCGTGTAGCGAGCGGCTCGGGGCACGATCGCGCTGGTGTCGATCGCGCTGTCCCAGGTGCGATCGCTCAGGGCGGCCAGGTCATCCGTGAGCCGATCGCCCACCAACCGCTCCACTGTTGGGAAGGGTTCCGGGTTGCGCCGCCCCCGAGTCAGGATGGTGACCTCATGGCCGCGAGCCACGGCCGCATCTACCAGATGCCGCCCCAGAAAGGTTGTTCCGCCCAAGATCAAAATTCGCATAGCCGTTGATTGTACTAGACCAACGGCCTGCGTCGCCTGTGGAGGGTCATCAACAGCTCTCGGGTCGATCGATCCGGTTGCTCCCGGGCGATCGCTGGGCCGTAGCCCTCAACGGTGTTTTAGGTCTCAACAGCCTTTTAGGCAGCCATTTCCTGGGGTTCCGGCTCGGCCTGCGGCTCAATGGCTAAGGTTTGGGGGGGTGGGTTGATGCCGTAGCAGTCTTGGCGAATTGTCCCCGTCAGTTGGCGCACATCGTCGCCGTCTTCCCCCAATGTGAGCAGTAGATGAGAAGTCAGTTCTAAAGCCGCTTCAAACTCCGGTTGCACCACCTCTTTGGCTCCCAAATTGGTCAGCCGCTCAATTTCCGCGCCATCGCGGGCCCTGGCGATCGCATCCAAATCCGGGGCAATCTTCAGGGCATGTTGCAACACCAAGCGGGTACTGGCGGGATCGGGTAACGCAATCGCCAGGGCCTTGGCGCGATCGATCCTGGCTTTTTCTAACACCAACTCCGAATCCGCATCCCCAAATAGGTAAGGAATTTTCGCTTCCCGCAGTTTGTTAATGACGGCTTCGCTATTGTCAATCACCAAAACTGGATAGCCTTGATCGCGCAAAACTTTGACGATGGTTTGACCAATTCGCCCATAGCCCGCCACCACCACTTGCCCAGCCAGTTCGTCCGGCATGGAGGTTAATTTTGGCTCCCCCAGACCCGAAAAATACTTGTTAACCCAAGACCAACGTCCCGCCACTTCCACGATCCAAGGCGCAGTGGCCAAAGACAGCGGAGTGAGCATTAGAGCGATCGCGGTGGTTCCTAGTAGCAGCAAATACAGCTTTTTATCAATTAAGCCCATGGCCAAACCTTGGGCCGCCAAAATGAAGGAAAATTCTCCAATTTGGTTAATGCCAAATCCGGCAAAAACTGCTGTTTTAAAGGAATAGCCAAATCGCAAAACCACTGGAGTGACGATCGCCGCTTTGCCGATCATCACTAACACCACCAGTCCCAAAATGGGAAAAATTTCTTCGATCAAAAGGTGGGGATCAATTAACATCCCGATCGAGGCAAAAAAGAGGCTGGCGAAGGTGTCCCGCAACGGCAAAATTTTCGAGAGTGCCTGATCGGCCTGGTCGAGTTCGGCAATCGTCACACCCGCCACAAAGGCTCCCATTTCGATCGACAGCCCCAGTTCCGCCGTCACGAAAGCTACGCCCAAACACCAGGCGATCGTGGTCAGCAAGAAAATTTCATTACTTTCCGTGGCCGCCACTGCGCTCATTAAGCGCGGCACAACCCACTTACCCGCCAGAATGGCCGCCCCCAAAAAAGCCGAGGCCTTCAGCAAGGCGATCGCCAACGCCTGCCCCAAGTCTTCCGGTTGGGTCAAGGCGGGCAGCACCGCCAACATCAATCCCAAAGCGATGTCCTGAGCAATCAGAATCGCCAGCATCACTTGACCATGGGGGGTGTTGGTTTCGCCCCGATCACTCAAGGTTTTCAGCACCACCGCCGTTGATGACAGGGCCAACACCACCCCCAAAAACACCCCCTCGGGCAAATCCTTCGCCCAGCCGGTGAGCGTGGTGGCCGCCGCCACGATCGCGGTGGTTAAGCCCAGTTGCAGCAGGCTGCCCTCGATCGCAATTTTGCGAACGCGCCCCAATTCTGAGAGAGAAAATTCCATCCCCAACGCAAACAGCAGAAACGCCACCCCAATTTCCGCGAGGGCTTCAGTTTGGGCTGCATCGCTGAGTAATTGCAAGCCGAAGGGACCAATAATGAGACCCGTCACCAAATAGCCCAAAATAACCGGCTGTCGGAGCTTATTGGCGATATATCCGCCAATAGCGGAGGTTCCAAGGACGGTTGCAAAGTCAAGAACAATGCCGTGTTCAATAGCCATCCTGAGCGCGATCCCGGGCTGATTGCGTAAGGTACTGCTCTTACATTAACGGAATTTACGGAAAATGTAAGATTCCTTAACGAAACGGTGAAGTGCTTCAGGCATCACCCATTCAGCACAGAGGGCGATCGGGGATCTCCTCCCGATCGCCCTCATTTGGGTCGCCAATTTGGAACGGGTTTGGGGGCAACGGTTAACCAATTAACCAACGTTCACCCGATCGCCCCACGTTTTTGTGGCCGGTACAGCTATAGCCAATAAACCTTCAGGCAATACACCTTCAGGCAATACACCTTCAGGCAATACAGCTACAGCAAATACAACAGCGCAAACAACACAATCCACACCACATCCACAAAGTGCCAGTAGAGTTCGGCTGCTTCGATCCCAAACTTACTTTGGTTGCTGTAATGACCTTCACGGCGCGATCGCCACAACACCGCCAAAATCAAAAACAGCCCAAAGCAAACGTGCAGTCCATGGAAACCCGTTAGCACATAGAAAGTGCTCGCAAACAGATTGGTGGTCAGGCTAAATTCCAAGTGAAAATATTCATAGAGCTGCCCCACCAAAAAGATGGCCCCCATGGCGGCTGTGATCCCAAACCATAGGCGCATTCCCTTCACATCATTGGCCCGAATGGCATCATCACCCTTGTGGATCACGAAGCTACTGGAAATCAGAATTAGGGTGTTAATGCCTGGCAACAATAGTTCCAGCTTTGGCGTGCCTTCCGGGGGCCAACTGGGCGCAACCGATCGAAAGGTTAAATAGGCCGCAAACAGGCCCAAAAAGATCATCGCCTCCGCCACCAAAAACAGAGCAATGCCAAACAGCCGCAAATCGGGATGATGTTCCTCGCTGCCATGGCTAGTGCTTTCGAGGGCGATCGACTGTTGAGAATCAACTGCGGAACCTTGCATAGAAACCCAAAAGAAAGAAGGACAATGGAACGGCTATCTTGAAATCCAGATGAAAATCCAAATTCCTAGCGTGTTGAGCCACTCAAAATATCAGAAGCCTTCAGTTGCGAAATTGGCTTGCGGCTTTCACCCCGTTTTGTCACCCCGTAATCATAGGGGCCTGTTTTCAGAACCGGCTGACCCACGAAATTGTGCTCCGGCGGCGGCGAAGAAACCGTCCACTCCAATGTCAAAGCATTCCAAGGATTAGCCGAAGCCTTTTCGCCAGCCACCCAGGAATAAACCGCATTCACCAGGAACGGAATGGTAGACACAGCCAAAATATAGGAACCGATGCTGCAAATTGCATTCACCGTTGAAAATTGCGGATCATATTCCGCCACCCGTCGGGGCATTCCCATCAAGCCCAAGTAATGCATGGGCAAAAAGCAAAGATTGAAACCCACCAGGGTCAAAACAAAATGTACTTTTCCCCAGGGTTCGTTTAACATTCGCCCGGTCATTTTGGGGAACCAGTGGTAAAGCGCCGCATAGAGACCAAATACACTGCCGCCAAACAACACGTAGTGCAGGTGGGCAACGATGAAATAGGTGTCGTGAACGTGAATGTCAAAGGGCACGGAGGCAATCATCACACCGCTGAGACCACCCACCACAAACATCGACACAAACCCGATCGCAAACAGCATGGCGGAATTCAGCCGCAATTTGCCACCCCAAATGGTGGCTACCCAACCAAACACTTTGATGCCGGTGGGCACGGCGATGATCATGGTGGCAATCATGAAAAACATCCGCAACCATGCCGGTGTGCCACTGGTGAACATGTGGTGTGCCCAAACAATCAAGCCCAACAAACTGATGGCAATGCTGGAATAGGCGATCGCTTTGTAACCAAAAATCGGTTTGCGAGCATGGACGGGCAAAATTTCGGAAATGGCTCCAAACAGCGGCAGGATCATGATGTAAACCGCTGGGTGGGAATAGAACCAAAACATGTGCTGATAGACGATCGGGTCGCCGCCCCCAGTGGGGTTAAAAAAGGCCGTTCCCGCCATCAAATCAAAGGACAACAGCACCAATGCGCCAGCCAGCACCGGGGTGGACATCAAAATCAAAATGGAAGCGGCCAACATGGCCCAACAAAACAGCGGCATGTCATTTAACGTCATGCCGGGGATGCGCATTTTGAGGATGGTGGCTGCAAAGTTGATTCCGCCCAAAATGGAGGAGGTTCCCAACAGCAAAATGCTGAGGATCCAAATTAGTTCACCCCATTGGCCACTGACCAAGCTGAGGGGAGGATAGGAAGTCCAACCGGCGGCGGCGGCTCCGGTGGGCACAAAAAAGCTGGCAATCAGCAGCAGCCCGGCCGGCGGAATCATCCAGAAGGCGATCGCGTTGAGCCGAGGAAAGGCCATATCCTTGGCCCCAATCATCAGGGGAATGAGATAGTTGCCAAAGCCTGCTCCGGCCGGCACAATCCACAGAAAAATCATCACCGTTGCATGGATGGTGAAGAGTTGGTTGTAGAGTTCGCGGCTCACGAAATCCACTTCCGGAGTAGCCAACTCCACGCGCACAGCGGTGGCCAAGGCTCCACCAATCAGGAAGAAGAAAAAGCTGGTGACAAGGTATTGAATGCCGATGACTTTGTGATCGACGCTGAAGCTAAAAAACCGTTGCCAGGGTTCGGGATCGGGTTCGATCGCGCCGGGCGTTCTGAGTTCTGCTGGAGCCATAGCAACGACAAGAGACAACAAGAAACAACAAAAACCGAAAAGTTGGATGTCAATTCAGCCCAGCCCGGATGCTGAGGCCAAGGGTGACCGCTGGTTACAGCGCAGCGGGGGCCAATTGGGCGATCGAACGGGTCTCGATCCCCAGCCGATCGCTGTAAACCTGTAAATATTCCGAATCCGTCAAATTTTGAGGATTTTGCGCCAGGGTTACCGCTGATCCTTGGCCCGTTTCCGTGGTTTCCGCCTCGGGCATCACGCTCGCCACCCAGGCTTCATACTCTTCTGGCGTTTGCACCAGTACTTCGGTGCGCATTGCCCCGTGGAAGGAACCGCAAAGCTCGGCGCAAACGATCGGGTAGCGGCCTGGCTGGGTTGCCCGGAAGCGTAATTGTGTGGGGCGACCGGGGATCGCATCCTGCTTAATCCGAAACTGCGGAATCCAGAAGGCGTGCAACACATCCATGGCGGAAATGTTGAGCTGCACATCCTGACCCACGGGCACATGCAGCTCCCCTGCCATCACGTTCAAGTCAGGGTAGTTAAAAATCCAGGCGTATTGCAGCCCCTGCACATTGACCTGCAAGTCGGGGGCTTGGCCTTGGGAGCCGGGAGCTGCCCCCAGCCCTAGAGCCACTTCCGTACCATTCATGGCCGGGGCCTCATCCAACGTGGCGGCGATCGCGGTGTGGTGGCCGTGGTGGTGGGCCATGCCCATCCCGGCTCCACTGGCCATCGGATCCAAGCCCCCCATGGAGTTATACACATCAAAGCTAAAGACCGAGATGCCCAAACAGATCACGGCGGGGATCGCGGTCCAAAGGATCTCTAGGGGAATGTTGCCCCGGATGGGCGGGCCGTCGGTGTCATCGCCGGGCTTGCGCCGAAAGCGCAGGATTGCATAAATCAAGCATCCTTGCACCAGCAGAAAAAGGCCCGTGGCAATGGTCAACATGGCCCCAAACAGGCGATCGACCTCGGGCGACACGTCCGTAGCCGACACCGGCAGCAGGAAATGATAGTTTTGCCCAACCCAAAGGCTGATTAGCGTTAAGCCAATGCCCATCAGCAGGGTCAGGATCGTACTAGGAACATTCATGGTGGTGCGTCACGCAAGACTGCAAAGGCAAAGGGCAAAGGGCAACAGGCGATCGGGACAGGTCTGCTCCTCCGTTGGGGGCCAACGGCCAAGCGATGGCGGCGGCCAACGAAGGGGAAAGGAGCGGGGGCAGCGGCCCATTGCGCTTGCCACTGCGTTACTGCCTTCAAAGGTAGACGTTTTTTTCAGGGAGCTGATTTGGTTTGTCAATATTTTTAAATATCTTTAGGATTCTCTTTGCCGTTAACAACCTTTAGGAAATCTTTGGGTTTCCTGGAGTCTGGCGATGGTGATTTTCAGCGATTCTGGCCGTGATTTGTCATCAACAATTAACATGCTCTAGATTGTGCGAACTCATCGGTTGCCAAAAATCTTGAAATCTTGGGGCGATTGCCCATTGATACATCAATATCTAGGGATTATTTGAGGATTGGGCTGAAAATTACCCTAGGGGGACGAAGGGTGGCAGTCCTGGAAAAGCTGTTATTTACAATACAAACTAAATCAAAAATCGTTTGATATGTAACGCTGTCTTGGGGACAAATTTTGATCAAATGGTCAGTTCTTGATGAGCTTACCGTTAGTTGACGGCGAATTTTAGGTCGAATCGGCTAATTGTTGTACATTGCAACGTGTTGCAATCTTTGACATGACATTTCCGCAATTTTCGGAACTGAGTTATGGTGGCGATGCACCTCATTGCTGCTTTTTAGACTCAAGATTTTCTTAAGAATTCCTATGGCGGAAACCGTGTTTCATCAGGCGGGGCATTCTTCCGAATCGGTGAAGACCTCGATCGCGATCGCCGAGGTCAATTCATCTTTGGGAAGCGATCGAGTGCGGTGGTTGGCTAAGCGGCTGGCGGTGGCGGCCTGGTTGCTGATGGCGATCGGCTCGGCCACCCGCGTGGCTAATGCGGGTCTCGCCTGTCCCGATTGGCCCCTCTGCTATGGCCAGGCGGTTCCCTGGGCCCAAATGAATTGGCAGGTGTTTTTGGAATGGTTCCACCGACTGGATGCAGCAGTGGTGGCCTTTGGGGCCCTGGGCTTGGCGGGCACGGCAGTCCGGTTTCGGCGGGAACTGCCCGGTTGGGTGGTTCCGGCAACGGTGGCGGCCCTGGCCCTGGTGGTGTTGCAAGCGGGGCTGGGGGCCCTGACGGTGACGGAGTTGCTGCGGTTTGACGTGGTGACGGCGCACTTGGGGACGGCCTTGGCATTTTTGGCCCTGTTGGTGGCGATCGCGGCGGGCCTGACTCCCCAACAGGCTTCGGGCACGGCGGCCGGCTTGGCGGGTTGGGCCCTGCTGGCGGCGATCGCGATCGATGTCCAAAGCCTGATCGGTGGCATTGTCGGATCGCGCTGGGCGGTACACCAATGCCTGGAGGGCGATCAGCTCTGTGGCGTTCTCCACACCCACTTTTGGGGCATTGTGCCTGCTGTCTTGACCATCGGCATTTTGCTGATCATGGCTTGGCGCACCCCGGCTTTGAATCCGCGCCTCCGTTCCCTCCGGAGCCTGATCGCCCTGTTGTTGGTGGCGCAATTGGCCATTGGTTACAGCACCTATCACTTTCAATTGCGGGTGGCAGGGCTAACGGTGCTGCATGAGGCGATCGCGGCGGCCCTGTTGGCTTCGCTGGTGGCCTTCACGGTTTGGGCCGGGCGCGATCGGTTGCGGGAGTCGCCCGATGGTCTGACAGCCTAAACAGCTCAGGCCTCGCCCAGAATTCCCCAAGAATTCCCCAAAAATTTCCAAGAACCTCCCAAAAACTCCCAAGAACTCGCTGGTTGTTGATGTTGCCGGAATAGCTGCTATGCAAGAAATTGTGCAAAACCTGTCGAACATGACCGAGGAAGCGGCTGCGTCGCCCTGGCAGCGAGCCGGGTCGATCGTTCGGAGCTATATTCAGCTCACCAAGCCCCGGATCATTGTGTTGCTGCTGATTTCCACCGCAGCGGCCATGGCCCTGGCTGGCGGGGGTGATGTGGATCCGGTGCTGTTTTTGGCAACCCTGGCCGGTGGGGCCTTAGCTGCCGGTTCCGCTAATGCGATCAACTGTTTTTATGATCGCGACATTGATTCGATCATGGTGCGCACCCAAAAGCGCCCAATTCCCTCCGGGCAAATTCGCCCCCGCGATGCTCTGATATTCGCGATCGTCCTGGGCGTTGCGTCCTTTGGGCTGCTGACCTGGATGGCCAATCTGCTGGCGGCTTTGTTGGCGATGGCGGGAATTGGCTGCTATGTGGTGGTCTATACCCACTGGCTGAAGCGCCACAGTCCCCACAACATCGTGATTGGCGGCGCGGCGGGGGCCATTCCGCCCCTGGTGGGTTGGGCCGCCGTGACGGGCACGCTGGATTGGCCCGCCTGGGCGCTGTTTTGGATTATTTTCCTCTGGACTCCGCCGCACTTCTGGGCGCTGGCTTTGATGATTCGGGATGACTACGCCAGCGTAGGTGTGCCCATGCTGCCGGTGGTGAGCGGCGACGAGGCCACGGCTAAGCAAATTCTGGGTTACTCGATCGCCCTGGTTCCTTTAACCTTGGCGCTGGCTTGGCCCTTGGGCGAAACCGGCTGGCTCTACGGGGTGATCGCCCTGATTTTGGGGAGCATTTTGGTGCAAAAGTCCTGGCAACTGCTGGCCCTACCGAGCGATCGCGCCGTGGCACGGGATCTGTTCAAATACTCGATCGGCTACCTGATGCTGCTCTGTGCCGGAGCCGTTTTGGCTGGTTTACCGGTCACCCACAGCTTGCAACTGGCTTTGTTTGACCAAGTGCAATCGCTCTGGCTGGCGATCGCGGCTTAGTGACCCAAGGCTCCAATGGTCTCGCAAGATCTAGCGAGACCCAACGAGACCTAGAAGTTAGGCCCAGAAGTCAGGCCTAGAAGTCAAAGTAAATAAACGGTACGCCCTCGGGCCCCAGAATCCAGACCAGATAAAGGCAGATGGGGACGAGGGCGATTTTTACCGGCTGTGTGAGCTGCAACCGCAGGCCCCGTTGACCAAACCATGCCACCACCATCAGCAGCGCGATCGCCCCCAAGGCCGCGCCTAACCGCCAAGGATCCAACCCCAACGCTTCGTCATAAACCTTTTCTAGAAAAGCCCCATCGCTCGATCGGCCCCAAAGGTGCTGAAACACCAAGCTCGACTGGCTCCAGTCCGGCAACCGAATCAGCACCCAGCTCAAAAACACCATCAGTTGCGTCAGGCCCCAAGCCAGGGCCACCCCCGCCGGATGGGCCCACAGGGCCGCCAGGGGACTGAAACGGTGGGAAGCCGCATCCACCAACCGATGCACCGCCAAAGCCAGCCCATGGGCCCCACCCCACAGCACATAGCCCCAGTTGTCCCCATGCCACAGGCCACCCAACAACATCACGATCATTAGGTTGATGCAGGTGCGAACCAGGCCTTGGCGGGAACCCCCCAAAGGAATGTAGAGATAATTTCGGAGCCAGTCACCGAGGGTGATATGCCAGCGTCGCCAAAAGTCCGCAATGCTGGTGCTGAGGTAGGGAAAATCAAAATTTTGGGGCAGTTGAATCCCGAGCAACATCGCACTGCCTCGGGCGATGTCCACATAGCCGCTGAAGTCCAGATAGAGCTGGAAACCATAGGCCCCGATCGCCAACCACAAGTCCCCGCTGCCCGCCCGCTCCAGGGTTCCGGGGCTGAAGATTGTGCGAACCCACAGGCCCAAGGAATCGGCAATCAGTCCCTTTTTGATAGCACCGCAGGCAATCAGCCACAGACCTTCGGTGATTTGTTCAGCCCGGGGATTGCGCGGCTGGTCTAACTCTTCCAGTTGGCTCGCCAAGCCGTGATAGCGGACGATCGGCCCGGAAATGAGCTTTGGGAAAAAGAGCTTATAGGTACAAAATTTCAGCCAATTGCGGGCCGGAGGCGCACCGCGATAGACATCCACAAGATAAGCAATACATTCAAAGCAAAAAAAGCTGATGCCGAGGGGCGCTTCGATTCGATCGACCCAATTAGCCGCATCCAACAGGGGCGGACTCTGGAACGCCCAGCCCAGGGAGTTGAGGGCAAAGGGCACATATTTAAACCCAAACAACAACAGCAAATTGAGGCCAATGCCCACCCATAGCAGGCGTTTTCGCTGTCGCTGTCGGGCTTCCGGGTTTGGCCCGCCCACGTAATGTCGAATCGATCGCCGATCGGTCCGCAACATCCAGCCCAAGCTGTAGTTCAGGGCCACGCCCACCAACAACAGAGGCACGTAGAGGGGTTGCCGCAGCCCATAAAAAATCAGACTGGCAACCAACAGCAGGCCCCATCGCCCCGATCGCCAGGGCAGCAGCCAAAACAGGCCCACCGTTGAAATCAGCAGCCAACCATAGACTTGCGACAGAAATGTCATGAGATGCCCCCTGTTGCTTCCCCCGAATGATAGGGCTGGCAGTTGCCCAGAAATCCAAATCGACGATGCAGGGCCGATCGCCCCTAACGGATGGATTGCACCGTCAGCACTTGGGGCGGTGTGGCATCGGGCGGATAGAGAAAATTCACCTGCACCACCCGCTTGGAACCGGGTCGTAGGTTCAAGGTGGCGAGGGGTTGCCCCTGTTCACCCCGATGTTGCACCACATGGATGAAGCGATCGATCGGATTGCCTAAATCATCTTGGTACTGCAACCGAATGGGCCCCCGGAAAAAGACCCGCTCTTCGGGCGGCTCCAAAAATCGTAGTTGATCGCTCGGCCCGTCTTCTTTCAAAGGAGTTTGAAACAAAATCGCCACCTGTTGCGGGCTGCCGGTGCGATTGGTTAAGGGCAAGGTCAAGCTATATTGCACCCCGTAATTACCGTGGGCCAGATAGGCCGTGTCGGGATAGCGAGCCACCATGGGCGCACTTTGAACCTGGCGCGTGCCCAATGTTCCTCGGGGCAAGGTGGCGATCGGGTAGGAAATGGCTCCGCCATCGGTAGGCACTCGCAGTTCATTCACCCCCGGATCCGTGAGGGTGGCCTCCCAGCGCGACCCTTTGGCCACGCCGGCCACTCGGCCATAGAAGAATCGAGCACTGGTTTCCGCCAAGCTCAAGGAGGTGGGAGCCACATCACGCGGGCCCGAAAGACCGCTGCGCACCAGCAGGTATTGCCACTCCCGCAGGCTGGGAATTTGTTCGCGGCCGTCGGGGGTCTTGGGCGAGAACATGGCCAAACTGGCCAGATAGACCGGCCCATTGGACTCGGCCCGAATCAGGGTCGATCGAGTATTGGAGGAGGGGGTGATTTTGCCCACTGGAATCGGGGAATTCACCACCATTTCTGCTTCCCGAGGCCCTAGCCGCAGATTCGATCGCAGCAGGCCCCGCCGCCGACCGCGCAACACATCCCCCACCACGCGGCTGCCAGAGCCAGAATAGATTGCCCCGATCGGGTCTTCCAGATAGGCCGGCAAGGGTTTAAAGGGCGCTTCAAACCGGCTGATATAGCTCGCGGATTCGCGAATGTTCACCTCAACGGTGCGCGGCCCCGGGTTATAGACCATCACGCCCTGAAACAGCGTCCGCCCTTCCTGATAAGCCGCCGCCCGGGAAATGTGATGCGAAAAAATATCAAACCGCCCCTGAAAGGCATAGTTTAGGTGCGCAGAAGGTACGGCCATGCCGTTGGCCGGAAAAGTGGACAGCAAAATCCCTTCCGTCAGCACCACTTCGGGGCTGTTGCTGTTAAAAACCGGCACGTTGTCCAGCCGCCCGGGGAGCGATCGCACCTGATGGCGCTGGGTAATCTCTCGCCGCCGTACGGGCTGCGGAGCCAAAATTTCATCTTCTGCGGCCTCCCGGTTCCCTGGGGAATCGGGTTCGGCCTGTTCGATCGGGGGCAGTTGAGCGACGGGCCCCACCTGGAGCGGAAACAAGCCAAGGAGCAGAGAGAGCATGGACTCGAAGGCAAATACTAGGAATGGAGTGGTGCGGGCATGGCCTGAGGCACAGACGGCCATTAGCCGCTGTTTCGGCCCAGAAAAACAGAGCAAAACGCTGATGGATCCAATTCCATGCACCGGCCGGCCGACGGAGGATTAACTGGCAAAGGGCTATTTTAAGCCGTTGACCAGTATGCCTGGATCGGGGTTGCTTGAGGGGGTCAGCGATCGAGAAACCCGGGGTGAAAGGGGCTGAAACCTCAGTGAACCACAGAAGACGGCGGAGACCGTTGGAGAATTGTGGACTGCCGGCGTTTTCTGTTGATCGAAATCCTGAGAGAAACGCCCCAAACTTTAACATTTTCTATTGGGGGGTGAATGCCCCCGGACGGATCTCCAGAAACCTGATCCCGCGCCCAGGATGCCAACAACCGCCTGTTTGCAAGTTTTGAGCCTGTTGGCCACCGCCAGCCAACGGCGTGATTGGGCCCCTTGAACCGCTTGTTTCCCAGAGACCTTCCGTAATCCATCTGTTAGCCTTACGGTATCGCAACGGCCAAGGCGGCTCAACCCGTTACTAGCTGTGCTTTGAAGCCTGATGGAATGGTGCTGGTGGCCCCAATTGGCCCCCAGTGGGTTTCGCCCATGGGGGCCCAGCGATCGCCGCGATCGGCCAACTGTCCCCCAATCCCCAAACTTGGGGCGGGGCCAAGGGTAACAGCCCGATCGTGGTGGCCCTTCCATCCCTTCAGGTGCATTCCACTGGAGCATCACAATCCATGACAATCGCAATTTGGCAAATCGTTTCTATGCCCCCAGCCCTTGCTTTGCCCGGGGCTGCGGCCCTTTATTCGGCCCAAGTGCCCCCAATTCCGGGCACGAGTCCGGATGTGGCCCCCTTCTTGAATGGTTTGGTGCGGGGGCTGGTGGCCCTGTTGGTGGGCTGGCTGTTGGCTATTTTGGTGGCCAGCGTGGTGCGCCACCTCCTCAGCCGATTGGATGTGGGGCGGCGGCTGTCGGGTTGGCTGTCGGGTCAGTCGGCTAACGATGCCACCCTTGTCCCGATCGAAAACTGGGCCGGGGCGATCGCCTTTTGGACGATCATGCTCTTTGCCATTTTGGTTTTCCTGGATGCGGTCGGTCTGCAGGCGGCTTCAACTCCCCTTCAGCGCTTTTTAGGGGAAATTCTGGGCTATGCCCCGCGTATCTTTAGCGCCCTAATTCTCACGGCGCTGGCTTGGCTTGTGGCCACGGTGGTGAAACTGCTGCTCACCCGAGGGCTACAGCGCTTTTCCTTAGACGATCGCTTGGCGAGTCAAATGGGCGGCAGCAGTCCGATTCTGCTGAACGAAACCCTCGGCAACATCCTCTACTGGCTGATTCTGCTGCTGTTCCTGCCTTTTGTGCTGGATGCCTTGGCCTTGCAAGGGCCGCTGGAGCCAATTCAAGGGGCCGTGGCGCAGGTGCTAGAAGCGCTGCCACGAATCTTTAAGGCGGTGCTGGTGGGGGCGATCGGTTGGTTCATTGCTCGACTGGTGCGGGTGGTGTTGACCAACTTCCTGGGATCGGCAGGGGTCGATCGCCTCGGTTACCGCATTGGCCTCAGCGGATTGGCAGGAACCCAAAGTCTGTCTTGGATTGCGGGAACCATTGCCTACACGGTGATTTTGATCGTCACGGCCATTTCGGTTTTGCAAGAGCTGCAAATCCAGGCCATTTCGGAACCCGCCGTGGCCATGCTGAATGAAATTCTGCTGGCAATTCCGTACATTCTGCGGGCCGTGATTATTCTGGCGATCGCCTACGCGATCGGGCGGTTTGTGGCCAATTTGGTCAGCAATTTCCTGAGTGGTGTGGGCTTCAACAACATGCCCCTCGCCTTAGGGCTGCCCATGACCGTGGGGGCCAAGTCTCCTTCGGATATTGCCGGGATCATCACCCTGGTGGGCATCATGCTGTTTGCCGCGATCGCCGCGATCGACAGCCTGAAAGTGCCGGAACTGACGGCCCTCGTTGCGGGGCTAACCACCATCCTCGGTCAAGTACTCGTCGGGGCCTTGATTTTTGCCGTGGGCCTGTATCTGGCTAATTTGGCTTACCGGGTGATTGCCATGCCCGGCTCTCGCCAAGCCACCCTGCTGGCTCAAGTGGCCCGGTTGGCGATCATTGTGTTGGTGGGGGCCATGGCGCTGCAACAGATGGGAATTGCCCCGGATATTGTGAACCTGGCCTTTGGTTTGATCTTGGGCGCAGTGGCCGTGGCCAGCGCGATCGCCTTCGGTTTGGGCGGCCGTGATGTGGCCAGCGAGCAACTCCGCGAATGGATCAATAACCTCAAGCGCTAACCTCAAGCGCTAACCTTTGGTGTGATTAGTGCAATTTCCAGCGCGATCGTCAGCGCCAAAGGTTGTTAGCCAATTCCCAATGTGCTGATCCTGGCGTTGGGAAACAATCAAAAACAAAGACAAGGGGTTTAAACCCCTTGTCCCACCCAGCGAAACTAGGACAGAAATGCTTGGTGCATTCTTGCGGTTAATCTTCAGAAACCCGAAACCCTAGCCTAAAACCCTAAAGATAAAAACCCTAAAGATAAAAGTCAGGCTTCGGTAAGCGCTCATTCAAAACCCAATCGCCAAGGGCTTTGATCTTGTAATCAATCGGATCATGAAGCGTGAAGGTTCGGAGGTTACGCCAGAACTGATCAAACCCGTAGCATCGACTGCTCGATCGCGCACCCATCGCCTCAAAAATTCCACTCGTCACATCCAATCCAACCTGGTGGGTAACCACCTTAGCCGAGGCAATTGCCAGGGCGCACTCAGCTCGCTCCTCCGATGACAGGGCCCAACTGCGATCCCAAGCGTTTTGCAAGCGCTCAGCCGCCCGGTCACAAAGCGCCGTAGCCGCCTCCAACCCAGCCCACCATTGACCATATCGTTGAAGGATATAGGGATCGTCGCCAGCGGTGGGCACTCCGGCAGTGGGCCAAGGACGAGTGCAATGGCGAGTGTAAAGCTTGGCGCTATCTAACGCCCCCAGTGCAATTCCTAAGTAAATATTGGCTAAGTTGAGTTGTGTCAAACAGGCCCGAATGGTTCGGAATGGCTGATTGACTTGAGTTTGGTCTTCCAAAATTTCTTCCGACTTCACCAAAACATTGTTAAAAACAACGCTGCCGCTATCGGTCTGACGTTGCCCAATATTGTCCCAATTATTTTGCAGCTCAATTCCGGCACGTCTCGTAGGCAAAATGGCAATGACCTGCTTGCCGGATGCTTCTTCAGTGGCCATGGTCGGCAAAATATCCGAGTCTTTGGCTCCTGAGCAAAATGTTTTAAATCCATTCAGGCGATAGATCCCACCCTCTCGACTTAACTTGAGATTGTGGTCTAGGGGATTGAGCGCATTACACCAAAACCAATTCTGTTGAATAGTTTCTTGATAGTAATAATCTCGCTGCTGAACAGTTCCAAATAGGTAAGGAATGATCACTCCCAAGTTGTGGTAGGAATAAATATGGGCGATCGAGCTATCTATCTTGGCAAATTCGCGACTAATTCGCATTGCCAGAATCCAACTTTCTCCCCAGCCACCGGCAGAGCTGGGAATGATTAGCTTCAAGAGTCCGCTGTGACGTAGGCAATTGCGCTCAAGCAAGGGAGTCACGCCGGCTGCGTCTCGCTCAATCACCGTTGTCGAAAAATCTTCTGCTAAAGATCGAGCAACTGCCAACGGGTCAAGCCGGTTTTGCTCAGTCCAATCGCTAACCAAAACACTAGATCTTTCAGGTCTTAAGTTCGTCATAATGTCCTTGGCGATCGGGAAATCGGTCATCAACTGCAATTTACTCAGCAAGCCAACTCAAGTAGCTCTGAGATTTGGGTTTAACGATTTGCCAACTGTAGCTCCCTAGAAAAGTTGAGTGCATCTAGAATTTCGATCTTCCAACGCTGAAATTCCAGGCTCGTGCGCGATCGAGGACGTGGTAAATCGATGGTGAACTCTCGATAAACCCGTCCAGGACATTGCAAAACAATCACTCGATCGCTGAGTAGCACCGCCTCTTCAACATCGTGGGTTACGAGTAACAAAGTTGGGCGATTCTCTTGCCACAGATTCAGCAAATGATCTTGTTGCTTGAGGCGAGTAAACGCATCCAATGCGCTAAATGGTTCATCCAGCAAAAGAATCGATGGACGAGTCACTAAAGCACGGGCGATCGCCACACGCTGCGCCATCCCACCTGATAACTGTCGAGGGAGTGAATCCGCAAACTGGCATAAACCAACCCGTGCAATGGCATCAGTGGTCAGCTCATCACGAACTGGGGGCGGTAATTTTGACAAGCCAAAGGCAATATTTTGACGAACTGTCAACCAAGGCATTAAGCGCGGTTCCTGAAAGATCGTGCTCACCTTGGGATGTGGTTTTCGGATCACTTCATCATCAATCAGAACTTGCCCCAGACTCGGATGCTCTAGACCGGCAATAATTCGCAGCAGAGTACTTTTGCCACAGCCGCTAGCACCGACTAATCCAACAATTTCACCCGGTTCTAGCGTCAAATCAATTCTGTCAATGGCAATGTAACCATTTCTGAACTGTTTTCCAACTCCATCAATTTTTAGCATGTTCAATAGCCCTCACTCACAGCGAGTTATATTCAGGTTCATCAATCCAACTGAGGCTCAAATTCATTCAAACTCTGGGAATCCCAAATTTCAAAAATTCCGCATCATAGTTTGACAATGCTTCATGCTTTCGTTCTTGGACAATGCTCTAAACAGATTGCTCACTCGATCCATAAACATCCTGCCAATACAAGAGACGCTTACCAAAAATCAGAAGAATCAAATCCGTGGTCTTCCCAATGATTGCGAATAGCAAAATGCTGCCCAAAATAATTGAAGGTCTCCCGGTGGCCTGTCCATCAACCAACAAAAACCCTAAACCTTGGCTGGCACCCATAATTTCAGCAGCAACCACAAACATCCATCCCAATCCCAGTCCACTTCGTAACCCAACTAAATAAGCTGGTAGTGTGGCTGGGATAAAAACTCGCACAATAGATTCCCAATCGCTTAATCGATATACCTTGCCAACCTCAACCAGCTTGCGATCGACCTCTCGAACTCCCGTCATCAGATTTAGATAAACTGGAAAAAAAACTCCCACTGCAATCAGGGCTATTTTTGAAGGCTCCTGAATACCTAGCCAAAGAATAAATAAAGGAACCCAAGCCAGGGATGGGATACTCCGCAGTGCCTGCAACAGGGGATCGCACAATTGATGGAAAACACGAAAATATCCTGTCAGAGCACCAATAATGGTTGCGAGACCACCACCAATCAAAAACCCCAAAAGCACCCTGTAAAGCGTGATGCCAATATGCCCAAAAAGTTGACCATCAACTGTCAGTTGCCAAAGTGTGAGCAAAACAACTGATGGCGCAGGCATCAAGTTTTCTGGAAAGATACTGAGTCGCGAAAGAATTTCCCAAGTCAGCAGTAGAGCTACTGGCAAAATTCCTCCTTGGAAGATGGATGAATCCCGCCAGCGAATTTTCTGATTGGGCCGCAGTCGTCTAATCTCAGATTGCCTTTTGATGGTGGTGGTCACTGTTCTGACAAGCCTCAACTAGGTTCGTATTTCCGGATTTTCCTGACCAGTCTGATTTTAGAGTTGACTTGCTTTCAGCCGCCAATTGATTACTCATGACTACTCATGATTACTCAATAGCTTAGTCAAGCCAACTCTCGGAATCAGTCAATTATTTTTTGACAATCTGATCAATGTACTGGGGATCGATGAGACTATCTACAACCTGATTGACGTTGATCGACTCTGAAATAATGCCACTTTTCTTGAGGACGCTCCCCGCTGCCACAATGGCATTCTTCTGTTGCCCGCCAATGGCTGAATTTGAAAGATCAGTTCGCTCCAGTTGCTTGGCTGCCACGGCAGGACTCAGCTTGGATTCCTTGACAAGAACTGCTTTCAATTCTTCCGGATTTTCCTGTGCCCACTGCCGTCCTTGTTCGTAGATTCGAAGCACACGTTCAACCAATTGTGGATAGCGTTGTGCAAATTCCTCCCGAACATTCAGTACGCCATAGCTATTGAATTCAGGATTGCGGGAAAACAAACGAGCGCCACTTTCCAATTCAGCTTTTGCCATATGCGGGTCTAGGCCGGCCCAAGCATCAACGTCACCCTTTTCAAGGGCAGCACGACCATCTGCGTGTTGCAGCGGGATAATTGTCACGTCTTTATCACTCAGTCCCACTTGATCCAGGGAGCGCAGCAGGAAAATGAAGGCATCAGTGCCTCGGGTTGCAGCAACTTTCTTGCCTTTGAGATCCGAAACACTTTTAATTGATGACTCGCCCTTGGTGACCAAGGCCACCCATTCGGGTTTGGAATAGGTATAGATTGACTTGATGGGATTACCATTCGCTTTCCCAATCAGGGCGGAAGCTCCAGCCGTTGAGCCAAAGTCTAAGCTACGAGCATTCAAGAACTCCAAGGCTTTGTTACTGCCTTGACTTAAAACCCATTCAACTTGGATTTTATCTTTTGCAAATTCCGACTCAACCCAGCCCTTTTCTTTCAGAACAAGGCTCACAGGATTGTAATAGGCGTAATCTAATCGAATGGATTTGGGCAAGTCTGCTTTGGTTGCATTGCTGCATCCCACGGAAACGATGAAAACCAGGGCAAGACTTAGCAACCATTTAGGAAGCTTGAAGGTTTTGGCAATGAAACGAACAACTGTACTTTGACTGCTCATGCTTAGCTCCTGGTCAGATGGAGGACTTGACGGATTGACAGTGTTGGTTAAACGGCGATGACGATTTCTTGCTGGAATTCCTAGCGCTTGCCAGCGGATGAACTAAACCGGTACTGATTGGGGAGAGGGCAAACGATCGCGCAAGCTCTGGGCTGAGGCATCGCCAAAGGGGCCAAACATCAGGGGATTGACTACCTGATGTTGGGTGGATTGTTGTTCAACGGGAGCCAGGGGAAGTCGAGGCAGTAACAACTCCGCTGTGCGATAGGCTTCTTCCAAGTGGGGGTAGCCCGAGAGAATGAAGGAATCAATGCCCAAGTCCGCGTATTCCCGTAGGCGTTCGGCAACTGTTTCGGGATCGCCAACCAACGCTGTTCCGGCTCCTCCGCGCACCAGGCCAACACCCGCCCAAAGGTTGGGAGAAATTTCCAGGGACTCTCGACTGCCGCGATTGAAATGGGTCATGCGACGTTGGCCTTCAGAATCCATGCGAGCAAAATCTGCCTGTGCGCGAGCCACTGCCGACTCGTCCACGTAACGCAGTAGGTCTTCTGCGGCTGCCCAGGCTTCGGATGTTGTTTCTCGCACCACCACATGCAGCCGAATTCCAAATCGTACCGATCGCCCTTGGGATTCGGCCTGTTGTCGAACATCAGCAATTTTTTGAGCGACGGCGGCTGGCGGTTCGCCCCAAGTCAGATAGGTATCGGCGTGTTTGGCTGCGACCCGGTGCGCGGCAGTTGATGAGCCGCCAAACCATAGGGGCGGATAAGGTTTTTGCAGTGGTGGGAAAACTTGTTGTCCACCGCGCACATCAATGTGGCTACCGGTAAAGTTCACGGTTTCCTGAAGCAGCAGCTTGCGCCAAACTGTCAAAAACTCGTCAGTGAGGGCGTAGCGATCGTCGTGGGCTAAGTGCAGGCCATCGCCTGCTAATTCCACAGGGTCGCCACCGGTAACAACATTGATCAGCAGTCGTCCCCCAGAGAGGCGATCGAACGTGGCGGCCATGCGTGCTGCCACACCCGGCAGCGTGAGTCCGGGTCGCACGGCTACCAAAAATTTCATCCTCTGCGTTACGGCAATGAGCGCCGAGGCAACAACCCATGCGTCTTCGCAGGCCCGCCCTGTGGGCAATAGTGCTCCCGAAAACGGTAGGGCATCGATCGCCTGAGCAAGCTGTTTGAGATAGGCGAAATCTGAAGGACGACCGCCAATATTCGTCCCCAAGTAGCGTCCATCACCATAGGTTGGAATAAACCAAAGGACATTCACAGTTGGCTACTCACGTTCAATCAAAAGGTGGGGATGAGGCCGGAGCGCAAACGCTTTTGAACTTTAAAAGCGTGCATCTCGTGGCTGGTTTAATTGGCGGCTCCAGGTGAATGGGGCTGACCGATATGGCTGGCTCATATGCTTGGTCTATGCCTATGAATTGAAGCCATGTTTTACAAAATACGATATTCAGATCGGAATACCGTATTTTTCTCGAAAGAATATTACACAGATCTCAAGAATTATGCAAGTTCAGTTTCGAATATTTCCTTCAGTCGATCGAACAAGCGTCGAGTGAAGGCCTGAAAAATCAGAACTTTATTCCCGATGTCAAATTGCTGTTTATCTTGCTCCGTAAGGCTTTTGCGAATGTATTTAAACTAAAAATCTCTCGTGCTTTGTATTTTTCTGAAGTGGGCTAGGTGCTTTCACGTTTCGATCGGCACAGTAGCTAATGCATCACTCGCTTTAGATTAATTGCCTGTTTTTGTCTAGTATTTCAAGCTACAAAAACAATCTTTCTGCCGATACAGCCTTGATCTAAAATAATTGGCACGCCATATGGCAGATGTCATGAAGCAACGATTCGGTGGGCATTGCTCACCCACGGGCTAACCCGCTAACCTTTAGTGCGATTAGTGTGATTTCCAGCGCGATCGCCAACGCCAAAGGTTGTTAGCCAATTCCTAATGTGCTGATCCTGGCGTTAGGAAACGATCAAAAACAAAGACAAGGGGTTTAAACCCCTTGTCTGGATCCCGGAACTAAGCCTCTGGTCTGCTGCCTGGGTCTCTTCTCAATGATTGAGAAAACCCTTGAGGAAGAGCTGTTAGAAAAGCTGCTAAAAAAAGTTGCTAAAAGAAGCTGCGGTTGCGTTGCAATTGCTGGGGAAACGGCAAATTTTGGGACTCATGAAAATCCGTTTGTACCTTAGCCGTTAACCGGCGAGACACCTGGCGGACAATTTGCCCCAGCAGTCGATCGCCCGTTCTTTGAATCAATCCTTGGGGCAAAACCCGAATAAAGCGCGGAAACCACACATCCACATTTAAATCCAGTGTCCAAGTGACGTGGGTACTCACGGGTTGCTCGGCCGCTTCGTCGGGATTGTCCACCGCCACCAGTTTCATGGCGGCCTGGAAGTCTACGGCGTAGCCCGGTGGGTCATAGTCGGGCACGGGTACGGTGCGGATCCCATAAACGCCCTGTTCCGGCGGCAGGAGTTCGAGGCCCACTTTCGGTTCCACGTAATAGTCAAATGCGCCAAAGTGCCCGATCGTGATGGCATAGCTGTTTTGGTCGATCGGGTTGACCTGCATTGGATGAGCACAGCGGTGAAACCACTCCTGATGCCCATCGAGGTAGTTGGCAAAGGTTTCCGGGGCGGCGGCGATTTCCATGTAGTCCTCAAAGCGGTTATAGAACCGCATGGGCCCATCGCTGTCATCCTCGGCACCGGAGTCCGGTTGGGCGTTTTGAGCACCCTTCTGCGCGTCATTCTGGAAACCGTCCCGATCTCCACTCTGAACGGTCTGCTGTGGGTTGTGAATATTGATTGACGGGTCTTGCGCCTTAAGGGCCGCATCGTCCGATCGCCCCTCGTTGGGATTGGGATCGGATTCCGGTGACCAGTCAGGGGTAGAACGCATAGCCATGCAATATCAACACCTTGGAGACTATAGCCTGCTCGATCGCCCAACGTCCTGGCCTAAGGAACCAATTTGCCCCAGGTGGCTGGGCCCACCACCCCATCGGCTGTCAACCCTTGGGCTTTTTGATAGGCCAGCACTGCGCTAACCGTTGCGTCGCTGTATAACCCCGTGGGCGGAATATTCAATCGGAATTGTAAATAGCGCACCGCCGGGCCATAGCCGTGATTGGGTCGCAACACAACGCGATCGACCGTGATCGACGTGATCGCTTCCCACATGGCGCGATTGCTGGCTTCCGTTTCCGCAGGCGAAATGGCAAAGATGGTTTTGAGGCGTTGTTTCGCCTGGTTGGTTTGGGGCCCCAGCTTGCCGTCGGCGGCCAAGGGCTGGCCCGTGGGTGTGGCGTAAACCTGCAACCGGTTAAGGGCCTGCTGCAATTTCACAATTTCTGGGTCGCTGGTGGTCGGGGGCGGCGTGGTGGCCGTTTGGCCGCCGGTCACGCCCGCCACGATCGCCCGCGCCATTTGGTCTGGGTCAAACCGCTTCATATCATCGGCGGAATCCACAAAGCAGCATTCCACCAAAATGCTGGGCATATCCGTATGGGCTAGCACGTAGAAGTTGCCCTCTTTGATGCCACGGTTGACATAGCCCAGTTTCAGAATTTCCGTGAGCACGGGTTGGGCAAATTTCTTCCCAGAATTGCTGGCATACCAAACTTCAGAACCGCTGGTGCGGCCGTTGTAGCTGTTGAAGTGGATGGAGACAAATAAATCCACATTGTTGGCATTGGCGGTGGAACAACGCTTGGAAAGCGAGTCCATGACGCTGGAGGCGCTTTTGGGGGTGCAGTTCACCACCTGATGACCCAAGGCTTGCAGTTGACTGATCACCCTTGTGCCGACGGCGATCGTGAGGTCATCTTCTTTTTTGATGCCCACTGCGCCAGTGTCGGGGGCCGCGTTGTGGCCCATGTCAATCCCATATTTCATTGAATCCAGTCTCCTCGGGTCTCTCAGGCTGCTCATCAGTCTAGCCGTTGCATTGAGGTGGCGGCGACTGGGCGATCGCCCCTAGGCAGTTGTCTGGCGGGGGGGCGATCGCCACCCAATTTGAACATCACTCCCCGCTGGGAGGGTGCTGCTCCAGGGCGAGCTTGAGATAGCGTCCCGTGTGGGAAACTGGATTCACGGCTACCTGTTCCGGCGTGCCAGTGGCGATGATTTGCCCACCCCGATCGCCCCCTTCGGGCCCCAGATCAATCACCCAATCGGCGCACCGGATAAAGTCCAAGTTGTGCTCGATCGCCAGCACCGTGTTGCCCTTATCCACCAGCCGTTGCACCACGTCCAGCAGCTTATGCACGTCATAGAACGAAAGTCCCGTGGTCGGCTCGTCAATCAGATACAGGGTTTTGCCCGTGGCTCGGCGGGATAGTTCCGTGGCCAACTTCACCCGCTGGGCCTCACCACCGGAGAGGGTGGGGGCCGGTTGGCCGAGCTTGATGTAACCCAGACCCACATCGGAGAGGGTTTGCAGGCGACTGACGGCTTTCGGCACATTTTGGAACACCTCCAGGGCCTCATCGATCGTCATTTCCAGCACGTCGGCGATCGAGTAGCCCTTGTATTTCACCTGGAGCGTTTCCCGGTTGTAGCGCTTGCCTTTGCAGACTTCGCACTGCACATAGACATCGGGCAAGAAATTCATTTCGATCGTGTTCACGCCCTGGCCGCCACAGGCCTCGCAGCGGCCGCCCTTGACGTTAAAGGAAAACTGACCGGCTTTGTAGCCCCGCGCTTTGGCCTCGATCGTCTGGGTGAACACGTCGCGGATGATGTCAAACGCGCCCGTATAGGTGGCGGGGTTGGAGCGGGGCGTGCGCCCGATCGGGGATTGGTCGATCGCGATCGCCTTGTCGATATGTTGCAGGCCGCGAATATCGCCCAAATCCGCCGGAAACGGAATCTTGTGACCCAGGTGGTGATAGAGCGCAGGCAATAGCAGCTCATTCACCAAGGTGGACTTGCCGGAACCAGACACCCCCGTCACGCAAACAAATTTGCCCAAGGGCACTTCCACGCTCACGTGCTGCAAATTATTGCGGTAGGCATCCAAAATTTTCAGGCTCAGGCCATTGCCCGATCGACGCTCGGCCGGGGTGCAAATTTGCCGCCGCCCGGACAGATAGGCCCCCGTTAAGGAGGTTTCCGCCTTCAGCAAATCCGCCAGGGAACCTTGGGCCACAATTTCGCCCCCATGGATGCCCGCGCCGGGGCCAATGTCCACCAAGTGATCCGCCGCCCGAATCGTGTCTTCATCGTGCTCCACCACAATCAGCGTGTTGCCCAAGTCCCGCAACCGGGTGAGGGTGGCCAACAGCCGATCGTTATCCCGCTGGTGCAGACCAATGCTCGGTTCATCCAACACATAGAGCACCCCCGTCAAGCCTGCACCGATTTGGGTGGCTAGGCGGATCCGCTGGGCCTCGCCGCCGGAAAGGGTCGCCGCCGATCGATCCAAGGTCAAATAATCCAACCCCACATCGATCAAAAACTTCAACCGCGATTCCACCTCCTTCAGCGCCAAGGCCCCGATCGCCTGTTGCCGTTCTGACAGGAGCGATCGGCCATCAACGCTGCCCGTGAGTTGTTGCACCCGCGCCAAGGCCTCTCGTACCGACACATTGGTTAAATCAATAATTCGGTAGGGGCCCAAACGCACGGCCAGCGCCTCCGGTTTCAACCGTTGACCCTGGCAAACCTCGCAAGCTTGATCGACTAAATATTGCTCTAGCTTTTGTTTGTATTGATCAGAGGTGGATTCGCGATATTGTCGATCCAAAATCGGCAAAATCCCTTCATACTTTCGGTGATAGCCCTGGCGTTCTCGGAATCGGGAATCCGTTTCAATCCAAATTGGTTTATCCGTGCCGTACAACAAGATCTGTTGCTGTTCTTCGCTGAGTTGGTTCCAAGGCGTTTGAATTTCAAACCCAAAGGCCTGCCCCACACTGTGCAGCAAGGATAGGTAATAGGTACTGTCCTTATCTGACCAAGGGGCTACCGCCGCATAGACCGGCAACTTGGGATCAGGAATCACCAATTCTGGGGAAAAGGTGCGTAAGAATCCCAATCCGTGGCAAGCGGGACAAGCCCCATAGGGTGAATTAAACGAAAAGAGTCGCGGCGATAATTCCTCCATCACCGCGCCATGTTCTGGGCAAGCAAAATTCTCAGAAAAAACCAAAGATTGGGGCAATTCTGTTGCCGTTTCGGAATTAGCCGCCCCATTGGTCGAATCCGCAGCCGTTGTGCCATTGGCTCCGGAATCCGGTGCATGGGCAGCGGGCAAAATATCCACCACGGCCACCCCGCCCGCATGTTTGAGGCAAGTTTGCAAGGAGTCAACTAGGCGCTCTTGGATGCCTTCTTTTTTAATTAGGCGATCGACCACAATTTCAATGTCGTGAAATTTGTTTTTGTCCAGTTCGATCGCATCGCTCAGTTCGCGCACTTCCCCATCAATTCGCACCCGCGCAAAGCCTTCGGATACCAAACTCGATAGCAATTTTTTGTGGGTTCCTTTTTTGCCGCGCACCACCGGGGCCAAAATCTGAAACCGAGTCCGATCGGGCAGTTCCATCACCCGATCGCACATTTGATCGATCGCTTGGGGCGCAATTCCCCGATCGCAAACGGGACAATGGGGTTCACCGGCCCGCCCATAGAGCAACCGCAAATAGTCATAGATTTCCGTCACCGTGCCCACGGTCGATCGGGGGTTGTGGCTGGTGGATTTTTGGTCGATCGAAATCGCTGGACTCAGCCCCTCGATCGCGTCCACATCGGGCTTATCCACCTGCCCCAAAAACTGCCTTGCATAGGCGCTCAGGGACTCCACATAGCGCCGCTGACCCTCTGCAAAAATCGTGTCAAACGCCAACGAAGATTTTCCCGATCCCGACACCCCCGTAAACACAATTAATTGGTTGCGGGGCAACTCCAAATCAAGATTTTTCAGGTTGTGTTGCCTTGCGCCGCGCACATGGATCCGCTCGCGGACTTCGGGAGACTGCGGCTGGCGATCGGGATGGGGACGGGAATTAGCAGAACTAGCCATGGGGGCAACCACCGCAACAAACGCCAGCAAATCGAAAATAGCGCTCTTTATCCTAGCGTTCGATCGGGGTGGGCGGCGGCGCAACGGTCAAGGGGCGCGTGCAAAATTGAACGATGGGAAGCGGGGTTCGTTGGCGCTGTCGCCGAAGCAGCTCAAGATTTTGGCTATTTTCCGAGCGATCGCCCTAGGGTGGGGGTGGAGTGTGAGCCGGACGGTCAGTTACGGGATCCGGAATCAATCCCGTTGGCAGATCCAATGCGCGGCTATGTTTTGCGGGAGGTGAAACCGCATGTGGAGGATACGTCGATCAATTTGAGCAAGACTACAATTGGCTATGAGATTAGCTTTAACAAGTATTTTTACAAGCGCCAGCCGTTGCGATCGTCGGCGGAGGCAATGGCGGAGATTCTCCAACTTGAGGCAGAAACGGAGGGCTTACTCAAAAATCTGGTGAATTTTGCGGGGTTATGAGGAATGGCTAGAGATATGTTTCATGATCTGGTCAAGGCTGGATTGGAGGCAGAGGGATGGGTGATTACGGCCGATCCGTTATATCTATCGTTTGGTCGCGTTAATTTTGAGGTGGATTTAGCGGCGGAGCGGGTTATCGCAGCGGAACGGGAAAATCGGAAAATCGCAGTCGAGATCAAAAGCTTTTTAAAGTCATCATTCGTAACCGATTTTTATGGTGCATTGGGTCAATTTCTAAGTTATCGCTTGGCACTTCAAAGAGTTCAGCCAGATCGAGAGTTATTCTTGGCAGTGCCGCTGGAAACTTACGAACGCTTTTTTTCATTGGAATTTACGCAATCAGCAATCCAAGAATATTCACTGCGGCTAATTATTTATGATTCTGAGCAGGGAGGTTTAGTGCGATGGATCGATTAATCATGTATCGCAATGCAATTAAACAATTATTGTCTGAGTACCACTCTGGGGAGCGTGTGGGAAATGCATACGAGTCTCAGTTGATTTTGGATGAGGTTCGCGATCACTATCTTTGGTTAGATTTAGGTTGGGAGGGGTCGAAGCGTATTTACCATCCGATTATGCATTTCGATATCAAGGATGGGCGAGTCTGGATTCAGGAAAATATGACGGATCAAGATCCGGCGGAAGATTTGATCGAGTTGGGGGTTGAGCGATCGGATATTGTCCTGGGGCTACAGCCACCGTTCAAGCGTCCATTTACTAATTATGGAGTGGCATAGTGATGAATTTTCTGAAACATAAGCGATCAGAAGAGCTGAATGAACTAAATTAAATTCTGATTGTTGAAGCTGTAACCGGAAAAACCAAGGTCTAAAACCATGCCAAAATCAAGCAAATACCAATGGGTTTATTCTCCCTCGAAGCAAAACAAACCCAAAGTCCCCGAAGCCGAAAAACAAGCCATTACCCAACAGGTGCAAACCCTGATCGACACTGACCTAGCCCCACGCTATCTCCACCAAGACCAACACGCCTACTTCCAAATTGAAAGCCTATTCACGAAATGGCATCGCAGCTTTATTTATCTCTGCTACACCTGCCGCCTCAAGAACTCGGAAGCCGTTGAAGCTGTGATCGCAGAATTCAAAGACAGCGTGATTAGAGAGGCGATCGAAGAGCGATTCACCCGCCTCGAATACGTCGCCCCCGATCAATTTAATCTCGCCTACTTCCGCCACACTGGTAAATGGTGGACAACCCACGAAAACATCACCCTTGATGCTGCCCTCACCACCATTCGCGAATACGAAATCTATCACCCCTAATCCACGCCACCCAGAGCGATCGGCCCATGACCCCAGACACCCAAGCCCAACCCCTCACCGCCAAAACCGTCCTTGCAACCCTGCGCCAACTTTTCCCAACGCTTCAACAACAATACAACATCAAAAAACTCGGACTCTTTGGTTCCTACAGCCGCAACCAAGCCACCGCAGAAAGCGACATTGATCTACTTATCGAACTTGATTCCGACATCACCTTCGGTCTCATCACCTTTTGCCACATCGAAAATACCCTAAGCGAAAAACTCGGCAAAAAAGTTGATCTCGTGATTTCTGAAAACCTCAAACCCAGCCTGAAGCAAAATATCTTAGACGACGTGATTTATCTATGACTCCCAGAAAAATTAGAGACTTTCTCAACGATATGATTTCCTCGATCGACCTTACTCAGGAATTTATAGCCGGTCTAACCTTTAAAACATTTGAGGATGATCAGAAGACCATTTTTGCCGTAAGTCGAGCCATTGAAATCATTGGTGAAGCCTCCAAACAGATTCCAAAAGAGATTTGCGAACAATATCCAGCGATTCCATGGAAAGCGATCGCAGGCATGAGAGACAAAATGATTCATCACTACTTTGGTGTGAACTTAAAAATACTCTGGAATACTGTTAATAATGATCTACCAGTCCTCAAACCAGAATTACTCAAAATCCTCAACAACCTAAAAGACTAGAAAATTATGCTCAATGAACCAAAGCCAACAACCCTCACCGCTGAAACCGTCCTTGCAACCCTGCGCCAACAACCGAATCTCTTTGAGCAATACAACATCAAAACCTTGGCCCTCTTTGGTTCCACCGCCCGCAACCAAGCCACCGAGCACAGCGACCTCGATTTCTTGGTTGAATTTGCTGGCGATCCAACCTTGAATTTGTATATGAGTCTGAAATTTTTTCTCGAGGACTTATTTCAGAAAAAAATAGACTTAGTAATCCAAGAAGATATTAAACCCCAGATCAAAGAAAGCATTATCCAAAAGGCGATCTATGTCACGCAACCTCAAACTGTATCTAGTGGATATTCTCAATAGCATTGACAACATTCAAAGCGATACTACAAACATAAGCTATGAGGAATTTGTACAAGATCGACGGACAAAAGATGCAGTGATTCTCAACCTGCTCATTATCGGAGAAGCAACAAAACAAATTCCGCAAGACATTCGTGATCAACATCCAGAAATTCAATGGAAACAAATTGCAGGCATGAGAGATATGATCGCCCACGCCTATTTCAGTATCAACAATAAAATTGTCTGGAATATTATCGAAAATGATCTAGATTTTCTAAAAACCTGTATCAAAAATATTCAAAGTAATGAAGAAGACCGTTGAAATGTTAGAAATAAGGATACTTAGCATGGTCAGCCAAGCGAACACACATATTCTAACCGCCGAAATCGTCCTCGAAACCCTACGCCAACAATTAGTGGATTAGTCGATCGCAACTACCACCAAAGTGGTAACCCCAGTGACCATGATTCCAACCTCGCGATCGGGGCAGGCGGCAGCGCGGCCGAGACCGAAACGGTAGGATGGGAAGTGACGGGGCGATCGACTCAAGCCAATTTGCCCCAGTTCCCCGGCCAGGAGATTTTGCCCATGATCGCCCAACTGGACAAGCACCCCCAAAGCCTCGTTGTCTACAGCCCGGAAGCGTATCTTGATCGGGAAGTCAACAGCGATCAGCGTCACGAATACCGAGATGGAGTCATCATCCCCATGACTGGCGGAACCCCCAATCACAACGACATTACAGGAAATCTCTATATTGTCCTCAAGCTGGCACTCCGACATCGGAACTATCGTGTTTTCCAGGCTGATCAGCGGCTGTGGATTCCTGAGCGGCGGATGTATACCTATCCCGATGTGATGGTGTTGCCCAAGCCGATCGAACTGCAAGCGGGTCGCAAAGATACGGTAACGAATCCCTTGCTGATTGCAGAAGTGTTGTCCAGATCTACTCGCAACTATGATGGGGGCGAAAAATTTGCCGCCTATCGCACCATTCCCAGCTTTCAGGAATATCTCCTAATTGACCAATACGAAATGCGCGTTGAGCAATTCATCAAATTAGAAGATTGTGAGTGGCGATTTTTGGAATATCGCAAGCCTGAATCTACCCTTCAGCTCAAAACTGTTGAATTAACTTTGCAATTAACTGATCTTTATAGCAATATTGATTTTTCGGAAATGGATTTATCGACTGATGAGCTGGCGATGGATCAGCCGGAAGATCAACAGAATATTTGAAACGTCAAAACTGAGAGGCTGCGGATCTTAACAATTGATGCGGACAAAATGCTTAAGCAGCTTGCGCCGCAATCGTCTTTATTCTGTTAGTCCCCAAAGATCCTTTTTCGATACCCTCGTAAGCACTGAGATTCAATTGAAAGCCAAATTAACAGGCATGATTCAAAAATTCCAGAAAAACACTGCTCAAAAGCCAAGCGAGCAGTCCCAAATTCAGCCCAAAATCTTGAAGAATAGGCTCATCAATCGTGGAGCTTGGCTCGGCTCTGGGGCGATCGCGATCGGGCTAATTCTGATAGCTAATCCTTTGCGGGCCCAACTCCCCAGCAACAGCGATGATCCAAATAATACGCCCGATCGACAGCCAACTATGGCCCTGATTTTGGAAAACCGCACCAAAGATGCTTTTATTCGGCGGTTTGTGATCCGAGAACGGCGCAATCGCCCTGGAACCGATTTATTAGCAGATTCCATTGGCATTTATCCCAACGAAGCTCGCCTCATGACCGGTAATTATCCGCGTCGGCTTTTGAGTTGTGTGGAAGTGGTTCCCGTCGGAGGGGGCGAGCCAGTTCGCCACATTGATATGGGACGGGTGCAAGTTGTAGGCAATCGAATTCGATTCAGCATTGAAGGAAATTGGAAAGAACCACCCTTTGTACCGGGCCCTTGCCCCTAGACAATGTCCGCAAAATTCTAGCCTTGCCAATAGTCTTGGAAAGATCTTGAATGCCATGGATTCTTGCTACCCAATTTTGCAAAATTGCCAGCGTGAACGTGTGAGTGACGGCGCGATCGTCCCTGTTTTGGAGGGGTGCGATCGGGCAGCCAAAATTCTGTTTATTGCTCTGCCTCAATTGGGGGATTTTGATAGCTTGGAATATGCCTGGTGGTTGCGTCGGGAGGCCGATCGCCTGCGTGATCATGAAATTGTGCTGCGGGCTGTGGGGATTGGCGATCGCTCCTCGGGGGAAAAATTTTGTGATTACACGGGGTTTCCCGCCGAAGCGCTGTCGATCGATCCCACGGCGGATCTCCATCAAGAATTGGGGTTGTATGGCGGCTTGACCCGATCGTGGTTGGGCTTGCGATCGGGTCAAAGTGCTTGGGTGAATTTGATGTTGATGTGTGCGGGGCTGGGCAGTCCGGGCACGCTGGCGGAGGTGTTTCGGGGTTACCGGGGCGATCGCGCCGCACCGCAGTTGATCGCTGACGACGAAACGATCGACACGAAATTACTGCCCCCGATGAAGGGTGAATTTTTTGCCCTGGCCGGCGGGCGGGGGTTTCAGCGTCCCTTTGAGCTGGCTACCTTGCGACTGCGAAATATGGTGGAAGTGTTGAGCCACTGGAATCGCTACGTTCCCGATGCTCAATACATGACCCAACGGGGGGGAACCTTTGTGTTCGATCGCGCCGGGACGTTGCTTTATGAACACCGCGATCGGGGAATTCTGGGCTTTGCCGCGAACATGGCTAATCCTTTGGCTTTCCTAGATCAGTTGGAACCGCCGAATTTGAACCCATCCCAGGCCGCGACGGTTGGCGACCCGGCTTAACCGCCCATCACTTGGGCAGAGCATCACGGGCGGCGATCGCATCGGGAACCCCCAAGGCGGCCGCGCGATCGAACGCTTCCCGGGCCTCAAAATTCCGCCCTTGCTTGGCCAACGCGCGACCTAATTTGAAGTGAGCCATGCCCGTGTTGGGCTGTAACTCCACCAACCGCCGATAGCCAATAATCGCCACCAACACATCGCCCGATTCCAAACTCAGATCCGCCAGAGCCTCTTGGGCATCGTAGGAATCTCCATCGGCCGACACCGCCCGTTGATAGGCGGCGAGCGCTCCAGGAATATCGCCCTGTTCCCGCAGAATTTTGCCAATTTGCAGATGAACGGTTGGATTTCGCGGATTCAGTCGAGCTGCCTGGGCAAAAGCCGCCGTGGCCTCCGTGCTGTTGCCGGCCGCCAACCAGGCCACCCCGAGCGAAACATAGGTGCTGTCGCGGCGGGGGTTCAGCTTTTGGGCCGCTTGCAACGCCGCGATCGCCTGTTGCACTTCGCCGGTCTTCAGTAGGGTTAGCCCCACAAACTCCTGGGCGGTCGCATTCCGGGGATCCAGATTCAGAACTTGACGGTAGGCTTGCAGTGCGCCGCTGTAGTTGGCCTGGCGATAGAGCACGGCTCCCAGCCCCAAATGGGCATTCAGGTGGCGCTCATCCAACTGCACCGCACGGTAGTAGGCGGCTAAGGCTGGTTCCAGGTCGTTCGTGTTGGCGAAGCTGAACCCAAGGGCATAGAAAAATTCAGCATTACGCGGATCAAGTACCGTTGCCTGTTGATAGGCCCGGGCCGCTTCTGCGAAGTTGCCGCGCATGGCTTGCACATAGCCAATGCCGGAATAGATGCGGGCGTTGTCTCGATCAAGCTGGGCCGCCCGTTCATAGATCACCAAGGCCGATTCCCAATCGCGCCGCTGCACAAACTGCTCGCCCCGCTCAATCAGATCCTGAAGTTGGGGATTATTGCTGCTGTTGCTGACTTGGGCCAGGGTGAGGGGACTGGCTTGGGCTAACTCGGGGGCCAGCCCGATCGCCCCGAACCAAACCAGTAACCCCAGCGATCGCCCAATCAGCCGACGGTGGCGGGGTTGAAACAGGGATTGAATGGCCATAGTTGCGGTTTCGATCCTTGCGCGATCGAGCGAGTGGAAGCGTTACAGGAGATCTCTTGCCAAAGATTTATTGCTGAAGATCTCTTGCCAAAGATTTATTGCCAAAAATCTCTTGCCGAAGATCTTAGGGCTTGCGGGGCCATCCCATCTGTGGACAGGCAACCAAAGACAAGGGGCTTCAGCCCCTTGCCATCCTGCTGGGATCTACCCTTGGGCGATCGCCTGGCCCGCCGCAATCCGGGCGCGATCAAACCCGCGTTGGTTCAGGATCTGCCAAGTGGGAACCATCTCCGGCCCCTGCATTGCCCCCATCAAGGTGGCCCGCAGGGTGCGCATCACCTGGCCCTTTTTCGTACCCGTGGACTTCACCACCTGATTAATCAGTGCCATGGCCGCGTCGTGATCCAAGGGCTGGTCGGTCAAGCCGGCCGCCAGCGCCGCCAAAATCTCCGCGCCGCCGGCCTGGGCCAGTTGGGCCTTAGCTTCGTCGGTGTAGTCCACCGTTTCGCTAAAGAACAGCTTGGCCGCCTCAGGCGCTTGATCCAACCGGACGATCGCCGTGGCCAGCAGACCCGCCAAAGCCTCCAGCCAGGGGCGATCGGCTACGGGGTCGAAGCTGTAGCCCGCACCTTGCCAGTAGGGAATCAGGCGATCGAGCAGCTCGGCTGGCGGCATCTTGTGCAGATATTGGGCGTTCAGCCAGTTCAGCTTGTCCCAATCGAACTTCGCGCCCGCCTTGTTCACGCGATCAATCTCAAATTGGGCGGCCGCTTGCTCCAGCGAAAACACCTCGTCCATCCCCTCCGGCGGGGCCCAGCCCAGCAGGGTCATGTAGTTGGCGATCGCCTCGGATAGATAGCCCATGTTGCGGAATTCCGACACCGACGTGGCCCCGTCCCGCTTCGAGAGCTTGCGCCCTTCCCGGTTCAGGATCAGCGGCGTGTGGGCAAATTCGGGAACCGTTGCGCCCAGGGCTTCGTAGAGCAAAATTTGCTTGGCGGTGTTGGCGATGTGGTCTTCACCCCGGATCACGTGGGTGATTTGCATATCAATGTCATCAACCACCACGGCCAGATTGTAGAGCGGTTGGCCCACATCATCGATGCCGGCCGCGCGGGCGACCACCATGTCGCCACCCAGGTCAAAGCCTTTCCATGTGACTGTGCCGCGCACTCGATCGTTCCAAGCGATCGTCCGCTTGTCGTCAATTTTGAAGCGGATCACCGGCTGGCGACCTTCGGCGATGAAGGCGGCTTCCTGCTCGGGGGTCAGGTTGCGGTGGCGGTTGTCGTATCGGGGCGCTTCGTTGCGGGCTTTTTGGCCCTCGCGCAGTTGCTCCAGTTCTTCCGGGGTGGTGTAGCAGCGGTAGGCCAAGCCCTTGTCGAGCAGGGTTTGGATCGCTTGCTTGTAAAACTCATTGCGCTTGGACTGGTAGAACGGGCCTTCATCCCAGTTCATGCCCAGCCATTGCAGGCCTTCGAGGATGTTGGCTTCAAATTCGGGGCGCGATCGCTCGGTGTCGGTGTCTTCAATCCGCAGCACAAAGGTGCCACCCGTGCGACGAGCATAAAGCCAGTTAAAAACGGCGGTGCGGGCCGTGCCGATGTGGAGATTTCCGGTGGGGCTAGGAGCGAGGCGAACGCGAACGGACACGATGGTGTTGGGGGCTAAAGGATTGTCATAAAGCGGCTTTGATTGTAGCGGGTTGCGGCCCTGACGGGGGGCGATCGGGTGACTGGCCTGGCTTGATCGATTGCGATAGTTTGGAAAGGTGTTCGATCTGAGGATCAACCCCATGACCCAAGTTTGCACGCCCATCGAACCGGCAATTCAACTCATTCAGCCAGAACCACCCCAGTCGATCGCCCTTAGTCAGCCCTATCGTTTCACGGTGACGGAATACCAGCGAATTTATGAGGCCGGTGCGCTCGCGCCGGACGCTCGCACGGAACTCATTGAAGGAATCATTGTCAAAATGTCGCCCATTGGATTTCGTCACCAATCCTGTGTCAGTCAACTAGCTGAGGTGTTTTTTGATCTATTGCGAAAACGGGCCACGCTCAATGTCCAATGTTCTTTGCAACTGACGGATTCACAGCCTCAGCCGGACTTGGCTATTCTGCGACGCGACCCGAAATTTTATAGAACTGGTCACCCCCAGACTAGCGATGTATTACTGCTGATTGAAGTGGCGGATAGCACGCTGAAATCTGATCGCGAGGTCAAAGGGCCACTCTACGCGCGATCGGGGATTGGCGAGTTTTGGCTAGTGGATTTGGAGCACAAAAAACTCGAGGTTTATCGTGATCCCAGTCCCGAGGGCTATCAAACCAAATTCACCCTCACCGCTGCCGATCGCGCCGCTTGCTTAGCCTTTCCCGACGAATCGATCGCCCTGTCAGACCTTTTTGGAAACCCAGCAGAATCATCCGCATAATTCGAGATATTGGTTGCTCGCCATTGCGCCAATGATTTTGCTAATAATCCAGCGGTAAATCGTAGGATTCCAACAGCGCCCGATCGCCCAATAATTCCGCCGTGGGTCGATCTTCTCGGATCCGCCCATGGGACAAAATCAAGGCTCGATGGGTGGTTTTGCCAATCCATTGCAAATCATGGGAAGCCACAATCAGCGATTGAATGGGTAAGGTTTCCAAAACCTGAGCGAGCGATCGTCGCCACCGAGGATCGAGGCCCGTGGTTGGTTCATCCAACACCAAAATGGCCGGCTCCAGGGCCAGCACGGCCGCCAAGGCCGCCAACCGCCGCTGCCCCCCCGAAAGTTCATGGGCCGATCGCCCCTCAAAGGCCAACAGATCAAAACGGGCTAGGAGTTCCCTGGCTTGGTTTTTGGCCTGGGCGATCGGGATGCCATAGTTCAGCGGCCCAAACATCACATCTTCCAAGATGGTCGGCATAAACAATTGGTCGTTGGCATCCTGGAAACAAAAGCCCAAGCGGCGGCGAATGGTGGGCAAGGTGCGCGGCTCCACCCGGGTTCCCCCAATCCACACAGCGCCTCGGCTCGGTTGCTTCAGGCCAATCAGTTGCTCCAAGAGGGTGCTTTTGCCACAACCGGTGGGCCCCAACAGGGCCACCCGATCGCCCGGCTCCAAAGCAAAGGAAATTCCCTGCAAAACCGGCGGCTGTTGGGGATAGGCAAATTGCAAATCTTGCACCAAAACGGCGGCCGACACTTCAGCGCGATCAAGCTCGCATTTAGAAAAAAGGGTCATGAATACTGTTGCGGCGGCCATGCGATCGAACTTTATTCCTGCTTGATCAACCTTAAAGGGATTAGGGCAACAGCACCAAACCAGCACCCGTTGGCATCGTCCCAAAGGGAGGCAAACCTGCGCCAAAATCCCTACGCGAAACCGTAGGAGCCAATCGCCAGACCAGCAGCCCCCACCGCCGCCCCCCACAACCACCATCGATGGTGTGGCGGGCTGGGGTGCAATAGGGGCAAGGCTCCCCCATAGCCCCGAACCACCATGGCCGCGTAGACCCGCTCAGCGCGATCGAGACTGCGCAAATACAGAGAGCCGATGGTGGCGGCGCTGACATAGCGCAACCAACTGCCCGGCCCCGACAGCCCCCGACAGGCGGCCGCCCGCTGCATCCGTTGCACCTCGTCGATCACAATTTCCAGGTATTGCCCCGCCAACAGAGCCGTTTCTCGCAAAGCGGCCGGCAGCGGCAAACTTTTCAAGGCGATCGCCAAACTATGGGGCGGCAGGGTCAACAGCACCCCATTCATCAGCAACAGGCAAACCAGCGATCGCGCCATCAGGAAGCTGGCCCGTTCCCAACCGTGGGGCAAGGCCGCCAGGCTCAGAAACACCAGTTCCGCCCCCAACAGGCCCAGGAGCGATCGCGCCGGAACCCGCAACCAGCAAACCCAGGCGATCGCCAAACTGCCATAGACCGCCAACGGGGCCCAAGCACCCACCCGCAAGCAAGCAGCCCCCAATACCCAAATCAGAGCCAACCGCAACCGCAACACCACCAGGGCCGGGCCCGGAGTCAATCGCTCCGAACCCCATGTTGATTGGCGATTGGCATTCAGGCTGATTTCAATCACGACTCTTCAGCTCGCTTGGGTTGCACCAACTTGGCGATCCCGAAGGCTGCACCAAAGGAAACCACACTGCCCAACAACCCCGTAATGGTCGTGCCCAAGGGCCCTAAGCCTTCAATGCCATAGTCCGCAAAGGGTGTAGGCACGGTAATTCGCACCTCTTCCGCCAGCCGAATAAAGCCCAAATCTTCTGCCACCTTTTCCAAGCCATCGGGCCAGGAAGATGCCAATAAAGACAGCACCCCCGCCACCAACAGCACGCCGATCACCGGCCCTTGCCACTGTTCCAAACGCGGCTTGGCTCCCGGCAGCAGGTCGGGGCGAGCCTTGGTCAAATAGCCAATGACACCAGCGGTGATGATCCCTTCGCCCAAGCCAATCAGGATATGGACTCCGGCCATGGCGGGCACGGCGAGCTGAAAGGCCGCCGTCCCGGATAACACCAGCTCGATCGCACAGGCGATCGCCGCCACCACCACACTCAACCCCGCTGCAATTCCGGCCGCGAGCGGTAACCGTCGCTGGGATCCCCCGAGCAGGCGCTGAATCACCTGGGTCAAAATCCAGCCCGTCCAGACCCCAAAGACGGCCATATTCAGAATGTTGGCTCCCAGGGCCGTGATGCCGCCATCGGCAAACAACACCGCCTGAATCAGCAGGACTGTGGCGATCGAGAGGGTTCCCGCCCAGGGGTTACCCATCAACACGGCTGCTAGCGTTCCCCCCAGCAGGTGGCCGCTTGTGCCGCCAGCGACGGGGAAGTTCACCATCTGAGCTGCAAAGACGAAGGCTGTGGTTAGCCCCAAAATTGGCCCCTGTTTGAGGCCATAGGTCGATCGGGTTCGCGCCAGGGACAGGGCGATCGCCCCGATTGTGGCCGCCGATGTGACCGTTGCCACGGGCACTGAAACAAAACCGTCAGGAATATGCATGAAACCAGCCAGCGTTAATCACACAACAGATTGCCATTCCAAAAAAACAAGTTCAGCCCCAAAAAACAATCCCTACCGAGGGGATATGAATCGCCTGATGAAGTGGTGGGGTTGCTGCCCTTGGAGTTCTCAAATACCCATCTTCCAAACTTGCTCAATTGGCTTTTCAGAGTGATGTAGAAATTGGTCAAAAACCATAACCATCTGCCAATTCAATTTTTCCTGACTGAACCGATTGATTCTCGCTATTGATTTCTCAGCGAAATTATCCTTCTGCTCGAAAAATGAAGCGTTGGGAGAATGCTCAATTCAATGCATTGAGTCTTGATCAAGTCGTTATTGAGCCTTGATTGGGGTTACCTAGCGTGAAGTGATCTGGGTTTAGATTTGTTCGCAATGCCGCTTGAGGATTGCCACTGATCCAGCATGATAGATTGCATCCCTATCATGGCCCAGATTTTTCAAACCCCTCAAGAATTAACAATCTTTTAAAAGCCGATGAATCATCCCATTGGCCTGGCTACCATAGCCGCCGCCAAATAGATTAAAGTGATTCAAGATATGGTAAAGATTGTAAAGATCTTTGCGGATTTCATAACCTGATTCCAGGGGATTCACTTCACCATAACCTTGATAAAAGCTGTTGGGAAAGCCGCCAAATAATTCAGTCATGGCCAAATCTGCCTCCCGATCGCCCCAATAGGTTGCCGGATCAAAGATCACGGGTGTGCCATCCACCATCACCGCCGCATTACCCGACCACAAATCCCCATGGAGCAGGGCGGGTTGGGGGCGATGGCCCTTCAGCAAGCTGGGAATGGCGGCCAACAGGCGATCGGCCTCGGGGAAATGGCCGCCACGCCGCTGGGCCAACTGCAACTGAAACCCAATACGCCGCTCTGTCCAAAAGGTGACCCAATCATCGGCCCAATCGTTGGGTTGGGGGGTGGAGCCGATCGTGTTGCCTCGCCACCACCCAAAAGCCCGCTGCCCGGAGGCCGGCTGCCAACGGTGCAACTGCGCTAAATTCCGCCCCAATTGGGCCCAGGCTTCATGGTTGCCACGGCCCAACTCCAGCCACTCCAAAACCAAATAGGCGCGATCGCCCGCTTGGCCATAGCAGAGGGGTTGGGGCACTTTTATGGCTTGGGCGGCGGCTAGGTCTCGGAGGGCTGCGGCCTCGGCCGTGAACATTTCCAGACCGCTGGCCTGATTCAGCTTGACAAAGTAAACGGGGGCGTTGGCAGCGTTGCCAAAACTCAGGCGATAGGTTTGGTTAATGCAACCGCCACCGACCGATCGGGCCGTGGGCGACTCCGCTGAACCACCGCCCTGTTCCCGAATGGCTCGGGCGATCGTTGCCCATAGTGCTGACAGGTTTTCCATCACAATGACCTAATTGAATGACTCAATCTTTAATGACCCAATCTTTAATGACCCAATTTGTGGTGCGTCGCTTGATTTGTAATTTGCAATTCTTGCGGGATTCAACCATTGTTTAAATAGCATTCAAATCAATAGCATTCAAACGAAATTGAGAGCGGGCTGTGCTGGATCTGGTAAAGCTTTCAAAACAAATGCAGGGCATGGGCCAACAGCTCACCCAGGAGTCGCGGGCGGCGCGCCAACGGTTGACGATCGCCCAAGAATTGCTGGCTCAAGTGCAACCGGAACAGGACTATTGGGTGGGGCAGCTTCACCAATGGCGCGATCGCCTGGAGTTTGTGGCGGCCGAGCCGATCGAACCCTTGGACAAGCGCGAACCCATTGGCTCCGCCCCGATCGCCCACAGCTTGATCGCCACCGATGGTTCCCAAATTGCCCCCAGCCACCACGAAATCGCCTACTGCTACTTGATCAACACCGGGCGCGTGGCCCTGCACTACGGCCAAAAGCGTTATCCCATGCTGGATAGTTTGCCGGAAATTTTTTACAAACCCGAAGACCTCTACATTTCCCGCCAGTGGGGAATCAGCACCGAAGATTGGATGGGCCATCGGCGCACCGTGGCCGAGGCGGAAGCCCTGGCGGATTTGGGCACAGACTTAGCCCACAGCATCACCACTGGCAACAGCAAGGACGCACCGCCCACGCTGGCCATGGTGGATGGCTCGCTGATCTATTGGTTTCTCGATCGAATGCCGAGCACAGCAGTCGATCGGATTTTGCCGCCGATCTTGGCCGCCTGGGAACGGTTGCGGTTATCGGGCATTCCCCTGGTCAGCTATCTAAGCGCTCCCCGCAGTGGCGAGGCGGCTAACTTTTTTCGGCTCAAAACCTGCAACCAAATCACGCCCGATTGCAAAACCCACTGTCCTGGGCGAGCTGATGAGGCCCCTTGCAACCGGCTCAAACCGCTGCGGGATGCGGCCCTCTGGTCGGTGTTGCTGGAGTCGGGTGAGCGAGGGCCCCTGTGGCGATCGAATGCTCGTGTACTGGAGGACTATGGCCGCCACCGAATCTATTTCTGTTACCTGCATGTGGGAACTGAGGTGGCGCGGGTCGAAATGCCGGAGTGGGTGGCGACCGATCGCGCCTTGTTGAACCAGTCCTTGAGTCTGATTCTCAGTCAAGTACAAAAGGGCTATGGTTACCCGATCGCCCTGGCCGAGGCCCACAACCAAGCGGTGGTGCGTGGGAGCGATCGTAGCCGGTTTTTCTCGTTGCTGGAGCGGGAAATGGTGAAGGCCGGCCTCAGCAATATTGGCACTTCCTACAAAGAAGCCCGCAAACGCAACAGCATTGCCTGAGGAATCCAAGAGCGATCCAAGAATGATCCAAGGCTGTCGCTCCTTGGCCATCGATCAATCAATCTCTCTGGCGTTTTGGATTTAGCGATCTCTGGATTTGGCGATTTGTTGATTAACTCTCATCCTTCTGGATTGCCAGGGAAAATCCGGAACCGCTTGGGGCATTTTTTGAAGGGGCCGGGCGATCGGGCGGGGACGGGATTGCCCAACCACGCTGGCACGGGGATCGATCGCCGCGCCAATTGGGCGAGTGGAATAGGGGAACTGTGGCGATCGCACCACTGGCCAAGGGCTTCCGGAATTTGGCAATTGCTCAGGGAATCTGAACCCAAGAGACGAGATTCAAATCCAATCGCTCCTTTCACACCCCCATCAGAGACAACCTATGGCTATGCTGCGCCCCCAAGGTATCTACCAATCCCGTTCGGCTCAAACCATTCTGGCTCTGCTGTTGGCTCTGCCGATGGTGCAAGGTGTTGCAACTCCGCTGATGGCCGCTGAAGCGGTGCGAGCCGCCGGCCCCGAGCCGATCGCCAGCACCCTGCCCAGCAATGCCCGCATCTTGCATGTGAACCCTGCCATGGGCGCGGACACGGCCCCCAGCGGTAGCCAGCGGGCCCCCTTCCGCACCATCGCCTACGCCCTCAGCCAAGCTCAGCCGGGTGATGTGGTGCAGTTGGCCCCGGGAACCTATAGCGCCGCCACGGGTGAAACGTTTCCGCTGATGGTTCCGGAAGGGGTGACTCTGCGGGGTGACGAAGCCGCCGAGGGCAAAAACACGGTCATTCAAGGGGGCGGTAGCTTCATTAGCCCCAGTTTTGCTCGCCAGAACGCGGCGGTGCGGGTGCAACGCAACACCGTCCTGAGTGGCATCACCGTCACCAATGGCAACACGCGCGGCACGGGCGTTTGGGTGGAGTCTGCCAACCCAGTGATTCGCCGCAGTGTGTTTAAGGGCAATCACCGCGATGGCATTTTTGTGACCGGGAACGCTGCGCCGACGATTCAAAACTGCCTGTTCCATGAGAACAAGGGGAATGGCATTGCGCTGACGCGGGCGGCCGGTGGGGAAATTCGTGATAACTGGTTCCAAGCAACGGGCTTTGGCCTGGCGATTGGGGGAACGGCCAATCCGTTGGTGGTGAACAACACGATCGTCAATAACCAGGATGGCGTGGTGATTTCTGACCAAGCGCGGCCGGTGTTGCGCAATAACTCGATCGAGAACAACGGGCGGGACGGCATTGTGGCGATTTTGCGCGCTCGCCCCGATCTGGGAACCAGCGCGGCTCCGGGCAACAACCGGATTATGGGGAATGGTCGCTTTGCGGTGAATAACGCCACAGGGAACGCCTTCAGCTCGATCGGCAACCAAATGGGCCGTAGTCGTGTCTTTGGCCTCTAGGCGATCGCGGCAAGACCGTTAATGCACTGAATATCAGCATTCTGTGCTCAGGGGGTCTGCACTTAGCATTCGCTTTCGTTGCTTCCTTACACCGAACTGAGTCCGTAGCATGGCTGTTGAGGCTGGCTACGGACTTTCTGTGTGAATTTTTGTGGCGTGTCTTTGTGCAGCAACTGAACAAAATGAGTCGT
Organism: Limnothrix sp. FACHB-406; assembly: GCF_014698235.1. Lineage (NCBI taxonomy): Bacteria > Bacillati > Cyanobacteriota > Cyanophyceae > Pseudanabaenales > Pseudanabaenaceae > Limnothrix > Limnothrix sp. FACHB-406. Next base: position 106,944 of record NZ_JACJSP010000005.1, read on the forward strand.
TGCTAAAAACCGCTACTCATCCACTTGCCAGAGTTCTTTGGCGTAGTCCTGATCGAGACCCTTCTTGGGCCGCAAGACGAGAATCAGCTTACCCAGGAGCGATCGCTCGGGTTCCGCGTCAAACCATTCAAAGGCTAAGTTCTCGTCACTATCGGCCACCGCAAAAAAGGCATCATCCCGCCAGGTGCGATCGGCTCGATCGATCACCAGCATCACTGATTCCGGGCGATCGTCCGGTAGGGCGGCCGGCAACTGTTCTGGCAAGGCCAACAGGGCGATCGGGTCTTCGGCATTGCGCAAGACCTGCCAATTGGGCAGCGCCACCCAAGCCCCTTCACCCGAAAACCGCACCATGCCGAAGGGCCCTTCCGACTCAATCAGGGGCACAGCTCGCAAGGCCGCCACAGGCATCGGCAACTGGCCCGCCACCGCCAGCAGGCGCGGCTCTTCTTCGTCGGAATCAATCCGATAAACCGGCATTCGGGGGGCACTCTTGGGAGCCACCACCGTGAAGTCCATCAACAGCTTTTCCAGTTGGGCCCGAGCTTCCGGCGTTTGGGCAAACCGCAACCCCTTGGCAATCAGGCGCGATCGACTTTGCAGATCCGTTTGCTGCCGGGCCGATCGCCAACATTGCCAGGCCAGCGCATCCCCCGGCAATTCCGCAAATCCTTCCGGCTGCTGTTTCAGGTAGGTCAATTCCTTGAAGGCTTTCACCACCTCGCGGGCCTCATCAAAATCCAACCCCCGCTCCACCACCAGGGCTGCCGTCGAAAGGCGATCGTCTTCGGACAAAACCCGCATTTCATACAGAATGTCGCTGCCCTTGCGCCCAAAGTGCTCTTGCACCGGCTCCGGCGCATCCAGTTTCAGCAGGGTTTGGTAAACCTGGGATCCGACAATCACTTGGTTTTGTTGGATTGGCTCAAAGCCCGTGTCTTCAAAGATTTTTTGGGGCCCCAGACCGCTTTGTTGCAGCTTTTGGCAGGCTTGGCCCCACTCGACCCACGATCCTTCCTTGCGCCGCAGTTGCAACAACAGGCGATCAACCTCCTCTGGAGCCAGGCCTGCCTTGGCCGCTTGAAAGGGTTGGGAGGGGTTGCGATGAAACGAATCAGTCATTCTGGAAACCTACAAGACAAACCTGGCCCCCATGGGCCCGGTGGCGAGCGTCGGGCGGCCATGGACAGGGCGATCGCGCTGATGCCCATGCTAGGCCAATCGGGCGTATCAGCAGAACCAATCAGCCCTAGCCGATCGAAGACGGGGCCCGTTCTCGTACAACGATATACTAGGCACGGAAAGCCCGCTGAACATCTATGCCTAGCCTCTATCACTAGCGTATTTCGGGTGATTTTGAGCAATTTCTCTTGGAAATTTTGGCTCAACTTCCCCCACTGGCTTGCCGCGATCGCGCGGCCCGGCTTTCCTCCAGACCCGCTCATCGCGCTGAAGCTATGAACCAAGGAATCGACCTCCAAAGCAGCTTCGTGCAAGCGCTCGCCGACTTCGGACTGCCTGGCGATTTCGCCCGCGCCGTGTGGATTCCGCTGCCGCTGCTCCTGATGCTGATTACTGCCACCGTCGGCGTGCTTGTCGTCGTGTGGCTTGAACGGAAAATTTCCGCCGCTGCCCAACAGCGGATTGGTCCCGAATATGCGGGGCCCCTCGGCGTGTTGCAACCGGCCGCCGATGGTCTGAAATTGCTATTTAAAGAAGACATCGTGCCGGCCAAGGCGGATCCTTGGCTGTTCACGATCGGGCCGGCGCTGGTGGTGGTTCCCGTCTTTTTGTCTTACATCATTGTGCCCTTTGGCCAAAACGTGAACATCACCGACCTGGGGTTGGGGGTGTTCCTGTGGATTGCCCTCTCCAGCATTGCCCCGATCGGGCTGTTGATGTCGGGCTATTCGTCCAACAATAAGTACTCCCTGCTGGGGGGCTTGCGGGCCGCTGCCCAATCGATTAGCTACGAAATTCCCCTGGCCTTGGCCGTGTTGGCGATCGTGATGATGTCCAACTCCCTGAGCACCGTGGACATCGTGGATCAGCAATCGGGCTACGGCATCCTGGGTTGGAATGTCTGGCGGCAACCGCTGGGCTTCCTAATCTTCTGGATTGCGGCCTTGGCGGAATGCGAACGGTTGCCCTTCGACTTGCCAGAAGCAGAAGAAGAACTGGTGGCCGGCTACCAAACCGAATATGCCGGGATGCGGTTTGCCCTGTTCTATTTGGGGTCTTACGTGAACCTCACCCTGTCGGCGCTGCTGGTGGCAGTGTTGTACCTGGGAGGGTGGGAATCGCCCGTCTCGATCGAATGGTTGGCCGGAACCCTGGGCTTGGATCTGAGTGCCGCTTGGGTGCAAATCATCGCCGCCGCCCTCGGCATCGTGATGGTGCTGTTCAAGACCTATCTGCTGGTGTTCTTGGCGGTGTTGCTGCGCTGGACGGTTCCCCGGGTGCGGATTGACCAACTGTTGAACCTGGGTTGGAAGTTCCTGCTGCCGGTCGCTCTGGCTAACTTGCTGCTGACGGCGGCCTTGAAACTCAGCTTCCCGGCCTTTTTCGGCGGCTAACTGGGCCCAAAACCCCAGCCCCGTCCGCTTTGCTTCGCCCCTTGCACCCGAACCGTTCCGAGATCCCCGAAGGGTTCGGATGGGGGCGATCGGGAAGCACCGCGCAACCGCAAAACGCGCAACAGCGAAATGATCCGGCGGGCCCGCCGCCCGCCCCAAGGTTGGACTGACTGAACGCGAACCAACGTTTGTTACCCGCAATCTTGTTAACAGAGAGGCAAACACCATGCTGAACTTCCTCAAGAAAGTCAGCGACTATGCTGGCGAGGCAGTCCAAGCGGCCAAATACATCGGCCAAGGCCTGTCGGTGACGTTCGACCACATGCAGCGCCGCCCCGTGACGGTGCAATATCCCTACGAAAAGCTCGTGCCCTCGGAGCGTTACCGGGGTCGAATTCACTACGAATTTGACAAGTGCATTGCCTGCGAAGTTTGCGTGCGGGTTTGCCCAATTAACCTGCCCGTGGTGGACTACGAATTTAATAAAGCCACCAAGAAGAAAGAACTGAAGAGCTACAGCATTGATTTCGGGGTTTGCATTTTCTGCGGTAACTGCGTGGAATATTGCCCCACCAATTGCCTGTCGATGACGGAAGAATATGAACTGGCGAGTTTCGATCGCCACGATTTGAACTTCGACAGCGTGGCCCTGGGTCGTTTGCCCTACAAGGTGACGAACGATCCGATGGTTACGCCGCTGCGGGAGTTTGCCTACTTGCCTTCTGGGGTGATTGATCCCCACGACTTGCCCGCCGGATCCCAACGGGCCGGCAGTCGCCCGGAAGAAATTCTGGCCACCCTGGAAAAGGACAAGCCCGAGTCGTAAAACCCATCCAGTAGGGGCGCAACGCTTGCGCCCTCAGCCTTGGGATAAGTCCAGCGATCGCGATTGAGAAGTAGGGAAATTACGGAGCGGAGGTAACGGTGAATTTAGGCGAAAGCGTACAACTGGGGTCATTCGCAATTTTGGCCCTGATGATGCTGGGTTCGGCCCTGGGTGTGGTGCTGGCTGGCAACATCGTCTACTCGGCCTTTTTGCTGGGGTTAACCTTCATCAGCATGGCCGGTTTGTATTTGCTGCTGAATGCGGATTTCGTGGCGGCGGCGCAAATTCTGGTCTATGTGGGCGCGGTGAACGTGCTGATCCTGTTTGGGGTGATGCTCGTGAACAAGCGCGAAGACTACGTACCGGCGGCCGGGGCCCTGCTGCGGCAGGTGGTGACGGCGCTGGTTTGTGCGGGGTTATTTGCCCTGTTGGCGGCGGTGGTGCTGACCAGTCCTTGGCAGTTGGCTACGGATTTCCAAACGGTGGAATCCTCGATCGTCACCTTGGCCAAGCATTTCTTTAGCGATTACCTGTTGCCCTTTGAAGTGGCTTCGGTGTTGCTGCTGATGGCGATGATTGGGGCGATCGTCCTGGCGCGTCGCGATCTGCTGGTGGATGACCCCACCACGGGCCAACCGACGGAAACGGAATTGGCGTTGCCGGAGCGGCCGAAAGAATTGGCCGCCACCGATCGCTAGTTGCCCATCCCCATCAGGCAAGGGCTACCGACTGATTGCTAGTCGATCGCTAGTTGCCCACTCAAATTAGGCAAGGGGCTGCCGACTGATCGCTAGTCGATCGCTAGTTGCCCACTCAAACTAGACAAGGGGCTTAAGCCCCTTGCCCCAGCACTTCAAGGCAGTTTTCAGCAGGAGCGAGCAATGCAACTGGAATATTTTTTGCTATTAGCGGCGGCGCTATTTTGCACCGGAATTTTTGGCCTGGTCACCAGCCGAAATGCAATTCGGGTGTTGATGTCGATCGAGCTGATGCTCAACGCTGTGAATTTGAACCTGATGGCCTTTTCTAACTATCTCGATCCCCAAGGGATCAAGGGTCAGGTGTTCGCGGTGTTTGTGATTACGATCGCGGCGGCCGAAGCGGCTGTGGGTTTGGCGATCGTCCTGTCGATTTACCGCAACCGCGACACGATCGACATGGAGCAATTCAACCTTTTGAAGTGGTAAATCCAGTTGGATTGATCACGATTGGTCAGTATTTGCAAGTATTTTCAAGTATTTCAAGGGCTTGCCAATACTGGCAAATTCGCAAAGCAGCAGGGGCGCGATCGAGTCGTGTCCCTGTTGTTGTATGGAGCATGACCTCAGCAGAACTCTAAAACACCGGCCCCGATCGACGACGCAGCACCTCCAGCAGCGTTTGGAAATGTTCCGGTAAGGGCGCTTCCGTATCAATCCATTCGTAGTTCAAGGGATGCTGAAACCGGAGTTTCCAAGCATGGAGCGCCTGCCCCGGTAAATTCACCCCAATGCTGCGGCCCGAGCCATAGACCGGATCCCCGACGATCGGGTGGCCCAGTTCGGCACTGTGGACACGGATTTGGTGGGTGCGACCCGTTTGCAGCTCAAAGCGAATTAGGGTGTAGTTGCCCAAGCGTTCTTCGATGAACCAATGGGTAATCGCCTTGCGACCGCCTTTTTCAACGGGGACGATCGCCTGTTTTTTGCGATCGACCGGATGCCGCCCGATCGGCAGATCCACCACCCCCCGATCATCCCGAGGCGCACCATAGACAATCCCCAAATAGGTGCGTTGGGCCACCTTGTAGCGCAACTGGGCTTGTAGATGTTGGTTCGCCAAGTCGGTTTTGGCAAACATAATTGCGCCCGTGGTGTCCCGATCGAGCCGATGCACCACCCCCGGCCGCTGCACGCCATTAATCGACGGCATTTCCATCCCCGGCAGGGTTTTGCAGTGGGCCAAGAGCGCATTCACCATCGTGCCGTCCGGATGCCCCGGAGCCGGATGCACCACCATGCCCGCTGGTTTGTTAATCACAATCACCTGCGAGTCTTCATACAAAATATCCAGCGGGATCGCCTGGGGTTCCAAGCTCAGGGGTCGATCGGGCGGAATGGTCACCACAATACGATCGCCCGATTTCACCTCCCCATGCTTGTTGGTGCAGGGCGCATCATTCACCTGCACTTGGCCCGCTTCAATCAGCTTTTGAAAGCGCGATCGAGACAAATTGGGCCACTGAGCCGCCAGGAAGCGATCGAGCCGCTCCGAGCGATCGGCTGTGCAAGCATAGGTCGCCAAGTTGCTTTCGTCCGCCGCTTCCAGCTCCGTGAGATCCATTCCAGGGTCTGCCGACGGATCGAGCAACGGATCGAGCGATGGGTCTCGCGCTGGATTTCGCGATAAATCCAGGGAATGATCCTTTTCGTCCGTTTCGTCCGTCCAAGGTTCACTCACCGGACTCGGAACGGGGGATGATGATTCTGATGGGCAGCCCAATGGTTCAACTCCGCAGCGCGATCGCGCTTGGCATTCTACTGCAAACGGTTGATCAAACAGTTTGCAAATCTATTTTTGGGTGATTGCCAGGTCATGACTGAGCCTGACATTTAACTCAACTTCTGAGCCATTGCCAGACGATTACTGAGCCTGAAGCTCAACTTAACTTTCAACCTGACTTTTTGAGATTTCCCATGCGCCGTTCTGCTAAATCTTTTTCTCTCAATCGATTGGTACGTTGGATGATTCGGGCCAGCTATCACGATCGGGAATTTTTGAAACTGGCCGATGGCATTGAAGGGATCATCTCTCGGGCCCTGTCCCTAGCCACGATCATGGTGATCATCGTGGCAACCGTGGATTTAATTCTGTTGCTTTCTGGGCAATTATTCCGATCGCCCCTAGGCTTTTTCAACTCATCTCTGCAAGAGATCTTTGGCTCACTGCTCAGTATCCTCATTGCCCTAGAAATTCTAGAAAACATCACCGCCTATTTGCGCAAACATGTGGTGCAAGTGGAGTTGGTGGTGGCGACTTCTCTCACCGCCGTCGCCCGAAAAATCATCATTCTGGATCTATCCAAAATTGACGGTCTAGAGCTAATTGGGCTGGGGTTGGCCATCGTGGCCCTTTCCGCCAGCTATTGGCTCATTCGACAGGCCAACCAGCAACCGCCATCCATTAATCCCTATCATTCCAGCGATCACGATCCTGACGAATCCTCAGATCACGAAACGGATCGCCTACCCATCACAAATCGCCCCGCGCCGGCCGCCATGGTGGTAGATCAGATGGTTGCGGATCCGGTGACTCCCGACTTGGGCCCCGACGCACGGCCCGATCGCCCCGCAGACCCCTCCAGTCCGCCGCCGCCTCAGGTCTAAGGAGGCGTTCGATCGGTCGTGCCGGCCGCGAGCGATCGCCCACCGCGCTATCATCAATACGCATTAAATCCCTCGCTGAAAAACTCCGCGCCGATCGGGGCAGGTCTTGCCCATCTCCCGACCCGGCGCGATCGACCCGACTCACCCGAACGCGCCCTGCCCATGTTTGACGCTCTTGCCGAACGCTTTGAATCCGCCTGGAAAAAACTTCGTGGCCAGGACAAAATTTCCAGTGCCAACATCCAAGACGCGCTCAAGGACGTGCGGCGGGCACTGCTAGAAGCCGACGTGAACTTGCAAGTGGTCAAGCAGTTCATTGCCGATGTGGAAACCCGGGCCCAAGGGGCCGAAGTGGTCTCCGGCGTGAACCCCGGCCAGCAGTTCATCAAGGTGGTTTACGACGAACTAGCCGCCTTGATGGGTGAAAGCAACGAACCCCTCACCCAAGCGGAAACGGCCCCCACGATCGTGCTGATGGCCGGCTTGCAAGGGGCTGGGAAAACCACCGCCACCGCCAAGCTGGCCCTGCACCTGCGCAAGGAAAAGCGATCGACCCTGATGGTGGCCGCCGACGTGTACCGGCCCGCCGCGATCGACCAGCTCAAAACCCTCGGCAAACAGATCGACATCCCCGTGTTTGACTTGGGAGCCGACATCAGCCCCGTGGAAATTGCCCGCCAAGGGGTCGAAAAAGCCAAGGCCGAAGGCTTTGACACCGTGTTGATTGACACCGCTGGTCGCCTGCAAATTGACGAGGCAATGATGGGCGAGCTGGTGCAAATCAAAGACACCGTGCAACCCCACGAAATCCTGTTGGTGGTGGATGCCATGATCGGTCAGGAAGCCGCCAACCTGACCAAAGCCTTTAATGATGCGGTGGGGATCACAGGTGCGATCCTGACCAAAATGGACGGCGACGCGCGGGGTGGGGCAGCCCTTTCGATTCGGCAAATTTCTGGCCAGCCGATCAAATTCATCGGAACCGGCGAGAAGGTCGAAGCCCTGCAACCGTTCTATCCCGATCGGATGGCCTCCCGCATTTTGGGCATGGGCGACGTGCTGACCCTGGTGGAAAAAGCCCAGGAAGCTGTGGACTTGTCCGATGCGGTCAAGATGCAGGAAAAAATCCTCACGGCCCAATTCGACTTTGACGATTTCCTGAAGCAAACCCGCTTAATGAAGAGCATGGGATCGCTCGCGGGCATGGTGAAGCTGATCCCCGGCTTGGGCGGCAAAATCAAAGCCGAACACCTGGAAGAAGGGGAGGCCCGCCTCAAGGTGGCCGAATCGGCCATTAAATCCATGACCTTGGAAGAGCGCCGCAACCCAGATTTGTTGGCCAGCACCCCCAGCCGCCGCCGCCGGATTGCTCGCGGTTCCGGCCTCAAGGAAGAGGACGTGAGCAGCCTGGTGTCCGACTTCCAAAAGATGCGTACCCTAATGCAGCAATTGGGGTCGGGGCAAATGGGCTTCCCGGGCATGGGCGGCATGAACCCCTTTGGGGGCATGAATCCCTTTGGCGGTATGGGCGGTGGCATGGGCGGCATGGGTGGCGGTAACCCCATGGGTCTGGGTAATCCGATGGGGCAAATGCCTGCACCGGGTTTCCGAGGCTATAACAATCCCAATGTGGCCAAGAAAAAGAAAAAGCCCGGCAAGAAAAAGAAGGGGTTCTCGGATCTTTAGGCCTTGCCCGATTGGCCTAGGGCGATCGCCCCCCATTGCAACTGACCAAACCCCAACGGTGCTTACCTTCGGGGATGATTCACAATTTGCTTGACATCCCCAAGCAGAAAAATTAGCTTGGGGCTGTGGTTGCCGGCCAAAGCCGCTCGATTGCGCCTCAGTATTTCCAAACTTTTGAGAGACTAGGACGTTTTTATGCCTCGTCATCTGCCTGCGAAAGCGGATTCCGATCTGATTGATTTAACACCTGAAGAGGCAATCATTGCGATCGGGTTAATCACCATGATCGTTGATGAGTCCGTCGAAGACATCGAGGCCGAATTGCTGGCCGATGTTGCAGCGGAATTTGAACTGTTTGAAGACTATTCCGATGACGAACTCGTCGAGATAGTCGATAAAGTGGTTGCAGCCTCGGAAGCCTCCGATGTGCAGACCCTCCTGGGCAGTGCCTTAACAGTGGTCACCCAAAATGAAGATTTGGCAGAAATTGCCCTAATCACCGCCATTCTGATCGTGGCCGCCGATGGCGAAGTCCCCGAATCAGAAGAGGACTACTTGAACGAGTTGCAAACGGCGCTGGGCGTTTCTGACGAGCGTGCCAACGAAATCGTCGAGGCTCTCTTCAGCGATGAAGAGGACTTTGAGGAAGACGAGGAGGAAGAGGAAGCCTAGGGATTGGTTCCCCTCAGCTAGCCTTCCAACTCATCTCAACCCCTGCCTAGCAAAACTGGATGAACCGGGCCTGCTCTTCCCTCAGGGCAGGCTTTTTGCAATTTAGATGAAGACAAAGTTGATACCAGTTGCCTGAATTTCGGGAAATTCGCTGGGCTGAAGGGGTTGCCCCGAGGGCGGTTCAGGGAATTTTAAAGAAAAGTTGAGGAACTTCCCCAGTGACCCCACTTCATGGAAAACTGGTTTCCAGATAAAAAGGGGTCACCCAAATAAAAGCCCTTGTTCATTCAACCTGTGGGGATTTTGCCCCGTTAGGTACCAGCTCAATGGGGTTCAGCTCGTACTGTTTAAAGACCCTTCACCAATAGACTTCGCTCTCGGGCAAGCAGGGAATTATTCATATAAATCCCGCCCTCAATTTGAACAGGAGCGCTGCCCGGATGGGTGGCGCTCTTGTTTTGACTGGAATTTTGGAATTTAACGATCCTCGATGATGGCCGCTCGATCGAGTAGCAGCAGATCCCGCAGGGCATCGGTGTCCAAATCTCCGAGCCAGGTTTCGCCGGTTCCCACAATCTGCTCCGCGAGGACTTTTTTGCTTTCGAGCAGGTCGTGAATTTTCTCTTCCAGTGTGCCGGTGCAGATGAATTTGTGAACCTGAACGTTGCGGGTTTGCCCAATCCGGAAGGCACGATCGGTTGCTTGGTTTTCCACGGCGGGATTCCACCAGCGATCGAAGTGAAACACGTGGTTAGCCCGAGTCAGGTTCAAGCCCGTGCCGCCGGCCTTGAGGGACAGGATAAAGATGGGCGGTGATTGGGGATCGTTTTGGAAGCGTTCAACCATGGTGTCGCGCTGCTTTTGGGGAGTGCCACCATGCAGGAACAGCACGTCCCGTCCCAAATGCTGTTGCAGATAGGCTTGCATCCAATGGCCCCAACGGGCAAATTGGGTGAAAATCAAGGCCCGATCGCCCTCGGCCACCACTTCTTCGAGCATTTCGCCCAACCGCTGCAATTTGGGCGACTCGGTGGGAACCAGCTTCGGGGCCCGATCGCTCGGTTCCGGTTCCCCTTCGCCTCCCACCAGGGCGGGGTAGTCGCAGACCTGCTTCAGCTTCACCAACAGGGCCAAAATTTGCCCCCGTCGCTGGATCCCGTCGCTGGATTCGATCGCGGCTAGGGCTTCGTCCACCAAGGCTTGGTAGCGTTCCGCTTGGCTGGCGGAAAGGCCACAGAATAGGTTGAATTCTTGCTTTTCGGGCAGATCTTGAATGATGGTTTTGTCGGTTTTGAGGCGACGCAAAATAAAGGGCTGAACGAGCGATCGCAGGGTTTGCAGGGAAGCGCCATCCCCAAACCGCTCGATCGGGGTGGCAAACCGGCGCTGAAAGAAGGTCTGGGTTCCCAAATAGCCTGGATTCAGGAAGTCCATGATTGACCACAGTTCCGCCAGGCGGTTTTCCACGGGAGTTCCGGTCAGGGCAATGCGGAAGGGTACGGGACGCGGTTCCTCGCTGCTGTCGTCGTCGGCAACGGCCGCCAAGCGCTTCACGGCTTGGGATTGCTTGGATTCCGCATTCTTAATGTTTTGGGCTTCGTCCAGCACAATGCCACACCAAGGCACGGCCTGGAGGGTCATTTCATCCCGAAACACCAGGGAATAGCTGATTAGCACCACGTCCAGGTCTTCGGCGGCCCGTGCCAGGGCCTTGCCCTTCAAGCGGCGATCGCCATGGTGCAGCAACACACGCAAATCGGGGGCAAATTTTGCCAATTCCCGTTGCCAGTTCCCCAAAACGGAGGTGGGACAAACCAGCAGGACGGGCCCAACCAGGGCCGCACGATCGCGCAAATGCAACAGAAAGGCGATCGTGCTGGGGGTTTTACCCAAGCCCATGTCGTCCGCCAAACAGGCCCCCAGACCCCAACGCTCCAAAAAGGACAACCAAGCTACGCCGCGCTCTTGGTAAGGGCGCAGTTGACCTTGGAATTTCGGGGGCGTGATCACAGGTTCGATGGCCGCGCGATCGCCCAAGGCGTTCATTAACTCCGCCACTGCGCCCGAGGATTCAAATTGCACCACGGGCAACTTGTCGATTGTGGCGTTCTCGCCGGTCGTGATCCGCAGGGCCTCATCTAGCGTGAGGTTTAGGTTTCCCTGGCGCTTGGCCAAAAAGTCCCGGGCAGCACGTACTTCATGCGGTCGCAATTCCACCCACTCGCCCCCAATTTCCACTAGGGGCATGGTGTCGAGGTCTGTCTTCGCCAGCAGGGTTTCAAAGTCCTGGGCACTGAGGGCCCGATCGCCCAAGGACAGTTCCCAGCGAAAGTTCAGCAAATTGCGCAGACCCAAGTTGGGGCGATCGGTGGCGAGGGGGTCGCCGGCCAGCAACCGCACCCCCAAACGGTAACTGGTTTGATTCCGTAGGCTGGCGGGCAACAGGGCCCCCAATCCGTTGTCTTGGAATCGTTGGGCATAGAGCCGCACGAATTGATAGGCTTCCACGGCCGATAGCTCGCAGCCACTGGGCATGGGTAAATCCAAGGTGGCTTCCAGGGCAGGAAAAAGGCGCGCCGCCAACCCTAAACCCCTTAACAGGGTTTCCTGGGGCCGATTCACCACCCGATCGCCCGATCGCAGCCGCTCCACCGGGAATCGCCACACTTGCTGGGCTGGAATCCAAACCCCGGCTTGGTCGATCGACTGGAGGCCATATTCCAAATACCAGCGATCGGCCGAGGGTTGGGGCGGGTGCAACCGAAAAGCCGCACAGAACCCGGCAATGGTGGCCGGATCGATCGCCAGGGGAGTTAACCAGGTTTGCAAACTCCGCGCCAAGGGCACCAACTCCGTCAGGGCGCTTTGGCAAGTGCCATTGGCTTGGCCCAATGCGCTCAACCAATCGCGGGCCACGGGCGGTAACCCGATCGCAGTGGTCAGGCCGCCTCGGGCCGCTCCCCGTCCCCCCACGCGCCGCTCACCGGGCAAGGGCAGCGTGGCCGCCGTGGCCCGCAGTCGAGCATCAACCATTTCGCCCAAAAAGTCCGATAGCAGCGCCGCTGGCACGGCCGGTAGTTGCATCGAAATGGGCTGAAACGTGCTGATCCGCACGGGGCCGCTAGAGCCTCGGAGCGATCGGGCATTACTGGCCGTGGCCCGCTGCTCCACCGGTCGCTCCAGGGTTTGGAAAAATCGGCAACTACTGGGCATCTGTTGCGTGAAGTGCTCCAGGCGCGATCGATCCACCGCCCCTTCCAACAGCGGTTGCCAGCGCGATCGGGCAACTCCCTCCGCCGTCGGTGCAAGGGTGGGCACTGCCTTGGCCCGAGCCACCAAATCCAGTCCCCAGCGGGCCGCATGGCTCCAAAAGCGCAAATCGCCCGCGATCGGCGTTTCATCGGCCGCCAAGGGCAACCCCTGCAACAAATCAGGCACCAGCGCCGCCGGAACCCAAAGCCCTTCCACCCACCAAAGATTAATTTCCAGGCGATCAAACTGTTCTGGCTCCACCGTTGCTCCCGCCAGCAGGGGAGTCCCATTGCCGCGCAACGTGGGCAGCCCGATCGCCCGCCACTTGGCAGACCAATCCTTCAACCGTTCGATCGCCCCCGGCTTCAAGCAACCGCTTTCCACCAGCGTGGGCAACCAAGCTTTCAATTCCTTTGCCGAGAGCGATCGGGGGTGATCCGGCACCTGCCACTGGGTCGGCGGCTTCCCAACCGTCGGTTTCCAGGCCTCTGCCCACAGAAACAAAGCCTGCTCTCCCAGTTGCCAGCTACCATGTAAAACCGCCATGAGCGCCTCATCACCCCCGACTTAACAGAACAAAATCGCCATCAGCCCATTGCCTAACCCTCCCCACTGAGCTGCAACAGGGAGTTCAAAACGTTAACGGAAAAGGCAGTGCTTAATTGTCGGATAAATTGGGGCCGATGCCGCATTTCGGGCGATCGGGAGTCTCATCGAGCGATCGGGCAATCGGGTTAACTCACCCCCACGACCCAACCCCTAGCACCGCGCGATCGCCCGGTTCACCACAGCCGTTGCAGCCAGCGCCCTGGGAAACCAGAAAAATTCTTCTTGCGATTTGCAGCCATTTGGGCCAATGCTGCTATACTCTTTAAGCGCCTTTTGGGGCAAGCCGGTGTAGCTCAGTGGTAGAGCACTCGATTCGTAATCGAGCGGTCAGGGGTTCAAATCCCCTCACCGGCTTTCAAATGTCAGTCAGCGTTAAGTTTAAAGGGTCTTTCAAGCAGTAGCTGAAATTTACTGCTGTCCAAATTTTGGAGCTGTTAAGTTAGAGGAACCCTGCCCCGATCGCGCAGCTAGGAACACGGGAGAGATGGACAGATTCAGAACAATGCCCATCTCCCCCGCCGCCATCACGATCGCGCAACCTGCGAACTAGACTGCCGCTGGCACTGGCGCTGGCTCATAGAGATACTCAAACCAGTTGCCGTCCAAATCACGACCATAGAATGAAGCCGTGCCGTCCCGGTGTTCATGCACCTGCGTCACATAGACTCCCTTCGCTTGCAATTCCTCATAAGCCGTTTCCATCTCAGCACGTTGGTCAAAAATGAAACCAAAGTGTGGCCCCGCTTGGTCATATTCCGGACTCAGCAGCGCCAACCCATCTTCACCCGCCTTCAGATAGGCCCAATCTCGATCTTGCCAGGCCACCTCCATTCCCAAGTCCTTGTAGAATTCCACGGCCTTGGCAATGTCCTGAACACAGATCGCCACATGTCCTAAGCGTTTCAGTTGCATCGTTCTGTTACCCACAATTTTTCAGGGGAAAATTTTTCAGTGAAATCACGCAAATCATCACGCAAATCAGGCCGTCACTGCTCCATAGCAGCCCATGACATCAGCACCAGGTTAATTTGATGTGGTGTTAATTTAGGGACGTTATTGAGCGAATTTGGCAACTTTGGGGCTGAATTAATTGAAAAATCCAAACCGCCACAATCACGGTTTGAATGACAGCCGTTTAGCATTTTGCTCTAGGATGGGGTGAGTCGTACCAACGCACCGATCGCTCATGAGATCATTCTCCAAAATACTCAGTGACCGCGAGGAATTTTCCTGGGCTGTGCTTTTTCCCCTGAAGCCAACCAGCCACCAGACAATTGACCTCAAGGGCTGGAAGTTTTGAGAGACAATCTCCAAGGTTGATAGGGAACGGGTAACGGATTCGGCGCAAGACATCAGGGAGTGCAAAGATTGATTAGTCATTGGTTACCCACAAGCCAGTTGCCCAATGGAGCATTGTTGTTGGGTTGATAAAAACCATGAGTAACGCAATCATTCAGCCTAGATGAGCCAGCATGATCCAGAACTGGCTGAAATGATCTGGCTGAGGTTGAGGACTGAAACTTGGGATTGGAACAGTGTTGTTGATGGCTTTCATGACTAACTTAGTCTTCTGCTTTGCCATTTACAGACTATTGTAGCGGCGATCACTGGAGATGTTGTCAACCATGATCGACAACTCATTATGGGTATGACCAAAATCAAGATCTGAGTCATAACGAAATTAATGGATGAGTTGTGTAAGATTGCCCATCGCCGTGAGCCAGATTGTGCCAATTGAAAGAAGAGGATCAGCCAAGATGGGGCTAATTCGCGGAGCTAATTCAAGGCTGTTCAGACTTACCCCTAGAGCAGGCTAGAAAATTCTCGAATGTTGTGAAATGATCATGATTTGATCATTTTCGTTTGATAACTTCAGTGTTTTTATAAGAGTACTCACTAAAAAGCTTGCTGGCGGGGTTTCCGTATTCACCAAGTTGGAGATTGATCCCTCAGGGCCATGCCAGAAAACTTCCTCAAGGCCATGCCAGAAAACTTCCATGACTCGCAATTGCGTTCATTTCTACTGCTGGCCTATCGACAACAGGCAACGGGTTACCTGAACGTGGAGCTGGATCACCATCGTTGGCAAATTTGGCTCTATCGTGGGCGGCTGGCCTGGTGTACGGGCAATCGCCATCGGTTGCGACGGTTGCAGCGGGCAATCAAGCTGCGCACGGAGTCGCAGGCGCGTGAGGGATGGAATAGGCTGGTGGCAGCCACAAAGCAGAATTTGAGTGATCCCCTTTGGGAGGTGCGCTGCCTGGAGCAGGCGCTGGTGGAGGAGTTGTTGGCGATCGAGCGGGCCCAAGCGATCGTGATGCAAGCGGCGATCGAGGTGTTTTTTGTGGTTGACCAACCCTCCGCGCGTTTTCAGTGGATTGCCCAGCCGATCGATCCCATTCACCCTAACCTGCCCCTCTCCTCTGCCTTGATGGGCGAAGCCCTCTCTCGCGCCTACAATCTGCAGCGCCATTGGCAACGATTGCCCTTCAATCCGCTGTGGGCCGATCGGGGCTGGATCTATCTCCCGGGCAATGAAACCGCCGCCGACACCTCCACCACCATGACCCTGGCTCCCCTGTTGGATGGTAAGCGCACCTTCTGGGACATTGTGGCCAAGCTGGATCCTAACTATGCCAACTTGGGGGGCGTGCTCAAGGTGTTTCAGCTCCTTTGGCAACGCAAACAGTTAGCCGTGATTGAGTTACCGGACTTGGAAATGAGCCACCAAGCGCCGCAGGCTAGTTTTTCCCTAAAGGTGGCTTGTGTGGATGATGATCCCAAAATCTGCGAAAAGATCGAAAAAATAGTGATTGGCAATGGTCACCAGTTTTTAGGCTGTTTTGAACCCTTGGCGGCGCTGCCCAAGGTGATTGAAGCCAAGCCCGATGTGGTGTTTTTGGATGTGGTGATGCCGGTGATTAATGGGCATGAGCTTTGTGCTCAGTTGCGGCGCGTGCAACAGCTTAGCCACACGTCGATCGTGATGCTGACGAGTGCGGATGGGTTGTTCGATCGGGCAAGGGCCAAACTTTCGGGCGCAAGCAGCTTTGTCAGCAAGCCGGTCACTCCTGACAAGGTGCTCGCCGCCCTCAAGCGCCATCAACACAACCAAGTGGTGGCCCACTAGCGCTCGACATGGCCGTTGGTTAACCCTTGGCTTTTGCCCAGAGTCAAGTTTCAGCATTGGGAAGCATTGGAAAACGACAAAAAAACGATCGCTCGGTCTTAATTTGCGATCGTTTCCTGTCTCCGACGGAGAGGGGGGGATTCGAACCCCCGTTGACGTTGCCGCCAAACTTGATTTCGAGTCAAGCGCATTCAACCGCTCTGCCACCTCTCCAGGTAAGCGAAGTTAATATTAGCAGCAATGCCGCGATTTGCAAATTGTTTTGCGCTGGTCTGCCGAAAGCTCCGATTGCGCTGGGGTTGGGTTTTTGGAAGATGCCGTTGATTAGCCCACGAACTCCCAGACCCCAGCGGAGGACGGATCATTGATTCTTGGGTATCCTGTTGTCCAGACCATCGATTGACAGCGATCGGGGTGGGCCCCAGGGCCCGCCCCTGTCGAGCCGTCATTGGGGCCACGCCACGGGGCTAATCCACCACAAATGCCATGCCGGTTTCAAAGCGGGTTTCACAACCAGACGATTACCTCGCACAGTTGCTTCAGCGGCTTTGGGCGATCGCCACAGGAGACACCAGCACCTACATTCTCAAGCGCACGTTGCAAGCCCTCTTAACTTTGCTGTTGGCTTCGGCCCTGTGCTTTGTGATTGTGGATCTGGCTCCCGGCAGCTATTTGGACACGATCGCCCAAAATCCGCAAATCAGCCGCGACACCCTCGCCCTCTACACCAAGCAATTTGGTTTGGATCGCCCCGCCCTTGAGCAATATTTGCGCTGGTTGGGTCAGGTGGTGTCCCAAGGGAACTTCGGCACGAGTTTTGTCTATCAACGATCGGTCACATCCCTACTGGCGGAACGGATTCCCGCCACTCTCTACATGGCGGTGCTGTCGCTGCTGGCCACCTGGGCGATCGCCCTGCCGCTTGGGATTGTGGCCGCCATTCACCACAACCGCTGGGTCGATCGCGCCTTGCAGGTGATTAGCTACTTGGGGCAAGGCTTCCCCAGCTTTATCACGGCCCTGCTGTTGCTGTTTGTGGCCCAAAATCTCTCGCCCCTGTTGCCCGTGGGGGGCATGACCAGCCTGAATTTCAGTGAACTGTCCCCAATCGAGCAACTCTTAGACATTGGTTGGCATTCCATCTTGCCCACCATTGCCCTCAGCATCACTGGCTTTGCCGGTTTGCAGCGGTTGATGCGCGGTCAGCTCCTGGATGTGTTGCGCCAAGACTATATCCGCACTGCCCGGGCCAAGGGATTGCCCGAAGACCGCGTGATCTATGTCCATGCGCTGCGCAATGCGGTGAACCCGTTGATTACGCTCTTGGGCTTTGAATTTTCCAGCCTGCTGGGCGGTGCGTTCATCACGGAATATTTCTTCAACTGGCCGGGCTTGGGTCGGCTGATTTTGCAGGCGGTTCAAGTCCAAGACTTGTACTTAACGATGGCGAGTTTGATGATGGGTGCAGTGATGTTGATTTTGGGAAATTTGTTGGCGGATTTGTTGCTGAAATTTGTGGATCCACGGATCAATTTGCAATCCATGCAATAGGTTGGCAAACCATTGCCCAAAGCACGAATTGATTGCAGCTAGCTAAAAGCAAAATCAATGGCGGTGGTCTCCGGCCCGCCAGACCAAGGCCGATCGCCCAATCGGGATTTCGACTCAATCTGTTTGGGCTTGGCGGTTATTAAGGATTGGGGGGTTGGGCTTTCGAGGGGGCGAAAAAACTGCTGCTGAGAAAATTGCTGCTGAAAGAATTGAGAAATGGCCGTTGCCACCGCCGGCCCCTCCACATCCAAGGGCAACACATGGCCCGATCGATCAAACCATTGCAACTCCACCGGGCCCGCCACCCGATCGCGCACCCACTCCGCCGCCTGGTAGGCAATGGTGCGATCGGCGTGGGAATGGGCCACAAACACCGGACAGGTGATCCGCTCCAGTCCCGCCTTGGCCCGTCGCGACAAGCGCCAGAGCACCCGCCCCGCCCGCGCATTTTCAAACTCATAGCAGGGGGCATAGAACCGGCGATTCAGACGCTTGGGAATTGAAAAATTGAGCCAGCCCAAATATCGCGCCAAGACGGCTCCTCGGAAGGGCAGTTGCAGCGCCGGAGCCGTTACCGCACAGGCATCGAGCAAACCTTCCGCCGCCAGAATCAGGGCGATCGCGCCACCCATGGAATCACCGTACATGGCCACAAAGTCATATTGCTCCCGGGCCCGGCGCACTTCGTCTCGGGCCGCCGCCAACAGTCGATCGGGCGTGATTTTTGCAATTTCCCGTTCCTGAACGGGGCGATCGCGCCAGCCATGGCCCGGCAGCAAAGGCGCAACCACATCCAACCCCTGCTGCGCGATCGCCCGGGCCACAGGCCCCACCCCGTAGGGCATGGCAGTGAACCCATGGAGACAAATCACCACCCCGCGCGATCGGCCCTTGGTCGTTTCCTTGGCCGTGGTTAACGCAGCCGTTAGCTGAAAAGGAACCGCATCCGGGTGCAATTGAGCGCGTTCTTGGGCCGACAGGGCCTCGAAACCGGAGAGGTAAGGACGGGCAGACAGGGGGGTGGCCATGGCAGTCACGGGCGATCAACAGCGGTTGAAAAACAGAGGTCAGCCATTGCACCAGCGGCGGGCAAGCCACCTTCAGCAAATTCACTGACTCTGGGTTCAACCTATCCTGTCCCTGCTCCCCGGCTCAAACCCCCACCAACCGCTTTCTGAAGCGCCCCGATCGCCCTCAACCAATCTCCCCCGCGCGATCGGGCAAATCACCCAGAATTCCTTTATTCACGGGCCATGGGACGGCGAGCGGCTAGCCCCCGCAGGCAAATACTCAAGGACAGTTTGGGAAATGGCACAGCTTCCTAGGATTGGGATCAGCCCAATTTTTCCAGTCCGATTATTGCCGCCTGCTACAAAAAACCGTTGCAAACCCGGTTGTTTGGCTGCCTTGGAGTCCACTGCCCATGGCTTTGGTTGCAACCCGTGAATATTAGTGGTGTTTCGTGAAAATCATCAAATATCGTTGCGAGATTGGGCAATTAGTGACTTTCTATACAGTTTCTAGGGGTTGGTCGCGCAATATGGTTTGAACCTTAAATAACTTCCCATCCAAAAAACGGATTCGAGGCCATTTTTTCTCGAATCCGCAGCTCCGTTTATGGGTTTGTTGTGCATAAGGCGACGGCAACGAACAATAACGAACAATTCTGAATACCTTGCTATACCTATGGCTGACTTGTACTCACCTCGATCGGACGCAGACAAATCCCCCCATTCCCACGCCTGGTTAGCCAAGATTGGACGGCTTTCGCCCCCGCCGCGCCCCCATGTGCAACGGGCAAGGCTGAAGTTGTTGGTGGCCTTTGGAATTCCTGTGTTGATGTCGATCGGGGCTGGCTTGTTGGTGGGCTGGTTTGCCGACCCGGCCGCGGCCCAAGGAGCCGCCGAAGCACCCAAAATCGACACGGGCGACACGGCTTGGATGCTGGTTTCCACGGCCTTGGTGCTGTTGATGACTCCGGGGCTAGCGTTTTTCTATGGGGGCTTGGTGCGATCGCGCAATGTGCTCAACACCATGATGATGAGCCTGATTGCGATGGCCGTGGTGGGCGTGACCTGGGTATTGTGGGGATATAGCCTGAGTTTTGCACCCACGGTGATTAACCCCGGCGGGACACCTGCCTTTGAAGCCAATGCTTTGATTGGCAGCTTGAAATGGTTTGGCTTCCAAGGAGTGGGTCTCGATCCGGATCCGGTGGGCTACGGGGCAACGATTCCTCACCAGGTGTTTGCCCTCTATCAAATGATGTTCGCCATCATTACGGTGGCGCTGGTCTCTGGTTCGATCGCGGAGCGCTTGAGCTTCAAGGCCTATTTCTGGTTTGTGGTGTTGTGGTCAACGTTAATCTATTGCCCTTTGGCGCACTGGGTTTGGGGCAAAGGTTGGCTGGGCAACATGGGGGCCCTGGACTTCGCTGGGGGAACGGTGGTTCACATCAGCTCCGGTGTTTCCGCTCTGGTGGCGGCTTGGATGCTGGGCCCGCGTAAGGATTGGCAAGTTAAGGCGATCGTGCCCCATAATGTGCCTTTTGTGCTGTTGGGAACAGGGTTGCTGTGGTTTGGTTGGTTTGGGTTTAATGCCGGCAGCGCCATTGCTGCTAACGGTCTCGCGGCGACGGCATTCACGGCCACCATGGTTTCCACGGCGGCGGCGGGGTTGACCTGGACGGTGGTGGAGTGGCTGTTGGGTCGCAAGCCAACGGCGATCGGGATTGCCAGTGGCTTTGTGGCAGGTTTGGTGGGTATTACGCCGGCTGCGGGTTTTGTTGATCCCCTGTCTGCCATGGCGATCGGGGTGATTACGGCCCTGTGCTGTTTAGGAGCCGTCACCCTGAAGGTGCGGCTGGGATTTGATGATGCTTTGGACACCTTCCCGGTGCATGGTGTGGGTGGCACGGTTGGAGCAATTCTGACGGGGGTGCTTGCCTCAAAGTCCGTGAACTCAGCCATTGACAGCGGGCTGCTGTATGGCGGAACGAAAACCTTCACGGCTGGCGTGGTGGGAGTGCTGGCGGCCTATGCCACGGCTGCGATCGGGACATTTTTGATTCTGAAGGGCCTGTCTTTGGTGATGGATTTGCGGGTGTCTCCAGAGGTGGAAGATCAGGGCTTGGATGTCCCTGAGCATGGCGAAGATGCCTACGGAGAGCCATAGGACGAGTGTTGAGCCAGTTCGACTGACATCCATTACCAATGGGCGATCGATCAGCATCGATCAGCGCAGAATCGATCAGCGCAGACAAGGGGCTTCAGCCCCTTGCCCCCGCGACGAGCTAGTAATGGGTGGAGGCTTCAAACCCCTTGGCAGATCCCCTCTCAAGTCTTGAGGTTCATTCAGTTATGGCAGCAGACGGCTGACGAAATTGCCCCAGACCGCTGCCGCTTGGCCGCTGTTGCCATCGGTGGGTTTGCGGGTGTCGTTGCCCAACCAAACCCCAGCCGTTAGGTTGCGGCCAGGCACATAGCCAATAAACCAAAGGTCGGCACTGTCATCCGTTGTGCCGGTTTTGCCCACGGCTCCGGGCACATTGGCGGCCGATCGCCCCGTTCCTTGCACCACAACCCCCCGCAGCAGATCCGTCATGGTCTGGGCCACTTGGGGCGAGAGCACCGGTTGGTTAGCACCGGGCTGATCTGCCTGGGCATCGTACATGACGCGGCAGGTTTGCAGGTTTTGCGGGTCGGTGCAATCGCTGGTGTCCAGAACGCGAGTGATCGCCTTAGCGTGGTTAAAACGGCCATTGTTGGCCACGGCCGCAAAGGCTCCGGTCATTTGCAGCAAGGTGGCTTCGCTTTCCCCCAGCACGAGGCCGGGAGTTTTGCGCAGGGGGCTGGTGACTCCCAAGCGCTGGGCCAAGCCAATCACCTCATCCAGCCCCACCGCTTCGGCCACCCGCAGGGCGATCGGGTTTTCGGACAGGGCCACGCCGCTGACCATGTTCAGGGAACCACTGCCCGATCGACAGCCTCGAAACCGTTGCCCCATCCAATTCACGGGGGCGCAACTGTAGGCGGTGTTGGGGCTGATGCCTTTTTCCAGGGCGGCCGCATAGGCAAATAGCTTGAAGGTGGAGCCGGGCTGGCGCAGGCCGTTGGCGGCGCGGTTAAATTGGCTGTCTTCAAAGCTGCGGCCGCCACTCATGGCCAGAATGGCCCCATCGGTGGGGTCGATCGCCACGATCGCCCCTTGACTGACTCCGGCCCGGCCGCCCTGGGCATCAATGAACTGTTGCAGGGCCCGATCAGCTTCGGTCTGGGCTGCTAAGTTCAAGCGGGTTTCAATTAAGAAATTGCCTTCGCGGGCCACGCCGGAACCAAAAAGCTGCTCCAATTCCTCAAAAACGTAGTTGAAGAAGTAGGGCGCACGGGTCGATCGCAAAATTTCCCGTGCTCGGGGACTCACCTCCACGCGCGATCGCCGGGCCCGCTTGAACTCCTCCAGGGTGACAGCGCCCTGATCCAACATCCGCTGCAAGACCAGATCTCGCCGTTGCACCGCTGTTTTGTAATTGCGGGCCGGGTTCCAGCGATTGGGGGCCGGCAAAATGCCCACCAGCATCGCCGCTTCGCCCAGGTCTAGATCCCGTGCGGATTTTTCAAAATAAAATCGAGCGGCATCCTCAAAGCCGGCCAAGTTGCCACCCAAGAACACTTGGTTCATGTAGGCCAGCAGCAACCGATCTTTGCCATAGAAACTTTCCAGCTTCAGGGCCACAATCGCCTCTTTGATTTTGCGACCGGCGGAATTGTCTGACCCCACATAATCCCGGTAAAGGGTGCGGGCCAGTTGCTGGGAAAGGGTGCTGGCTCCCTGTTGCAATTCCCCTTCCCGCGCGTTCACCACCAAGGCCCGCAAAATCCCGATCGGGTCAACGCCAAAGTGCCAGTAGTAGCGTGCATCCTCCGAAGCCAGCAATGCTTTTTTGAGGTAGGGCGAAAATTCTCCCAGGTTCTTGGCTTCCTGGTGGGCCCGCCGCTCGATCGCCTGGAGCGGTTGCCCATCCCCCGCCACCACAATCACCGGGCCGCGCTGGGCCTGGGGCAGGGGCAAAATCTGAATGTCCTGCCATTGCCAAATCACCGCCAAACTCACCAGCCCGATCGCCCCGGCTAACCCCGACAGGCCATAGCGCAGGACTTGCACCAAGGGCGTTGGCGGATCCACATATTGCAGCCGCACCGAGTCCGCCAACTCCGGCGGCCCCAACACGACCATTTCCCGGTGGCGCAAAATTTGCCCATTGATCCGTTTCTTGCCGCTGAATGTGCCGTTGGTGGAATCGCGGTCTTCAATGGCAAAGGTGCTGCCCAAAAAACTGGGAACCCGCCGCAAGCCCGCGTGGGTGGTGCTGACCACGGGGCTGTTGAGGGGGATGTCGTTGGCCTTGCTCGATCGCCCCAAAAGGTAATAGTCCCCCAACAGGGGATAGTCTCGGGGTGCGCTGCCCGCCTCATAGATCACGATGCGGGGCGGGTTGGCATTAGCCGCCAATTTCAGCCGGGCCAATTGCACCCGCGAAAGCTGGGTCACCGTTTGGCGCAGGCGGCCCAGGATGGTTTTGGCGGGTTGAGGCGGAGGCGGCGTAGGATTTGGGCCCATAGGGCGATCGGGATCAAAACGACAGAATGGCCATCATTATTTCAACACGATCCTAGGAAAGCGCGTAGCGATCGCCGGCCACTGTTCACCCATCCTCGGGTCGATCGAGATCATTCCCAGCACCAACGTCCTAACACCCGATCCCAAACGCCAGATCCCAAACGCCAGATCCCAAACATTTCGGAAACTCTCAAAAACTTCCAGAGTTTTCAGAACATTCGGAATTTTCAGCTTTTCGAGAAATTCAAGGTTTTTTAGAGTTGCCGAAATCTTGTCAAGAGAACTTGAGAAACGCAAGGATTTGAAACGAATTCGAGAAAAATTGTTGAGAAACATCGACAACTATGGACGCTCCGATTTAGCCCCCCTTAGGCTGGGGAGATAGTGTTCAATCTGGCAATCCGCAGGCCATCGAATCGAACCATGAACCCACAACGCTATCAGTTTCGCTGCACCCTGACCTTTGGGGACATCTACGGCCAAATCATGGCTTGGTTGATCGTGATTTTCCTGAGCCTGGCCAGCGCGCTCGCCCTGTTGGGAGCCAGCAAGCCCCTGTATGCCCTGTCCATGGTTGGGTTGATTTTGGTGCTATCCTTGCCTTTCCTGTTGTTCGCCTTTGTCACCACCCTGCTGAACCACATTGAATTTGTGGCGGTGGACGCGGCGGCGGACTTGGCCACTGGTGGCGGCTACGAACCCACCCAACCGGCCCAGGCTCTTTAGGACAATTTGGGGGCCTGCCCATGAATGAGCCGCTAAACGAGTTAATTCACGATGTTCTGATCGTGGGGGGCGGGCTGGCCGGCTGTCGGGCAGCCCTGGAAATTGCCCGCCAAAATCCCAAACTCAGCATCGGATTGGTGGCCAAAACCCACCCGATTCGATCGCACTCGGTGGCCGCCCAAGGGGGAATGGCCGCCGTGTTGAACAACGTGGATCCCGAAGACACCTGGCAAGCCCACGCCTTCGATACGGTAAAGGGATCCGACTACCTCGCGGATCAAGACGCGGTGGCCATCCTCACCCAAGAAGCCCCGGAAGTGGTGGTGGACTTGGAACGTTTGGGGGTGTTGTTCTCGCGCCTGGAAGATGGGCGCGTTGCCCAGCGGGCCTTCGGGGGCCATTCCCATCGGCGCACTTGCTACGCCGCCGACAAAACGGGCCATGCCATCTTGCATGAGCTGGTGATGAATCTGAAGCGAATGGGGGTCACGCTCTACGAAGAGTGGTATGTGATGCGCCTGATCGTGGAAGAGGGCGAGGCCAAGGGCCTGGTGATGTTTAATCTGCGGGATTCCCAGCCAGTGCTGGCCCGGGCCCGGGCTGTGATGTTGGCCACGGGGGGCTATGGCCGCGCTTTTAACACCACCTCTAACGATTACGCCTCCACAGGAGACGGGCTGGCCATGGCGGCCCGGGCGGGCATTCCCCTGGAGGATATGGAGTTTGTGCAGTTTCACCCCACGGGGCTTTATCCGGTGGGGGTGTTGGTGTCGGAGGCGGTGCGGGGTGAGGGGGCTTACCTGCGCAATGCGGCGGGCGATCGATTCATGGCGGACTATGCCCCCAGCCGCATGGAGTTGGCTCCTCGGGATATCACTTCCCGGGCGATCGTCAAGGAACTGCTAGCGGGGCGAGGCATTCATCTTGATGGCAGCGCGGGCGGCCCCTTTGTGCATCTGGACTTGCGACATTTGGGCGAAGCAACGATCATGAGCCGCGTTCCCTTTTGTTGGGAAGAGGCCCATCGCCTGCTGGGGGTGAATGCGGTGGAGGAACCGATTCCGGTGCGCCCAACGATTCATTACTCCATGGGCGGCATTCCCACCGATCTGAATGGGCGGGTTCGCAGCAGTAGCATCGGGTTTGTGGAAGCTTGTTTTGCGGCGGGCGAGGCGGCCTGTGTGTCGGTGCATGGGGCCAATCGCCTGGGCAGTAATTCCCTATTGGAATGCATTGTGTTTGGCCGGCGCACGGGCCGGGCGATCGCCCAATATTTAGACAGCGGGCGCAAGTTGCCATCCTTGGACGGATCGCGCTACCTGGCGGAGGCCCGGGCCCAACTCCAGGCTCTGTTGGGGCATTCAGGGCCAGAGCGGATCGCCCAAGTGCGCCAAGATTTCCAAGACACCATGACCCAATATTGCGGGGTGTTTCGGACAGCGGACTTGATGCAAACGGGGCTGGAAAAGCTGCGGGAAATTGCCCAGCGCATCGAAAATACGAGGCTGGACGATCGGGGAACCTGTTGGAATACGGAACTGATTGAGGCGCTGGAGCTGCGATCGCTCTTTACGGTGGGGCAAACTATTTTGACCGCTGCTGAACGTCGCCAAGAAAGTCGCGGGGCCCACTGCCGTGAGGACTACCCCGATCGCAATGATCAGGACTATCTCAAACATACGCTGGCCTATTGGTCGCCCTCGGGCATTGACTTGCAATATATGCCGGTGACCTTAGGCCTGTTTGAACCCCAGGCTCGTCAGTATTAATCTCCCAATTCATCTCCCAAATCAACCCCTGCTGGGTTCAGTGGCCTTGAAATCATCTGGTTTTGGGTTGGAATTCGCCCCTAGGATTTACATTTGGCTCCTAGGTTGAGGGGAATTTGAATCAAAAACTCAGTTCCTTCACCCACCTGCGAAAAGCATTCCAGTCTGCCCTGGTGTTTTTCCACAACAATTTGGTAACTGATGGACATGCCCATCCCGGTTCCTTTCCCGATCGGCTTGGTGGTGAAAAAGGGGTCAAAAATGCGCCTTTGGATGTCTAGGGGAATGCCGGGGCCATTATCAGCAATGCCTACCACTAGCCATTTAGATCGGGTGCTGGATTTGCCATCACTCAGCGAAGATCCGGTGGAATTGGTAGAGGGCAGTTCTATTTCTTGAATTCGAGTCCGAATCCGAATCCACTGACGATGGACTTGCAAGTCTTGATAATCGCGGTTAGCGGTGGCTTCTTCAAGGGCATCAATGGCATTGCTCAGAATGTTCATGATCACTTGATTGAATTGGCCGGGATAGCACTCGATCGGGGGCAGGTTGCCATATTCGCGAAGGATATCGATCGCGGGGCGATTGGCCTTGGCTTTTAAACGGTGCTTAAGGATTGTGATTGTGCTGTCAATGCCTTCGTGCAAATCTACGGCCTTTAATTCCGCCTCATCCAACCGTGAAAAATTGCGCAGTGATAACACAATCTCTCGAATGCGATCGCTCCCTACCTTCATGGAAGCCAAAATTTTCGTCAAATCTTCCTCTAAAAAATCCAGTTCGATCGCCTCTTGTTCCTCCTGAATTTCTGCGACTGGCTCGGGATAGTACTTCGCGTATAACTGCAATAGTCTCAACAAATCCTGAGCGTAGGTACGTACATGCTCCAGGTTGCCGTAGATAAAGTTCACCGGGTTATTAATTTCATGGGCAATCCCCGCCACTAATTGACCCAAACTGGACATTTTTTCGGACTGCACCAGTTGCAATTGGGTTCTTTGTAATTCACTCAGAGTGCGTTCCAGTCGATCGCGGGCTTCTGTCATGGCGGCCATTTGGGACAGGCTCGTCCAACAGGCGATCGCCACCCCCAAAAACGCCACCGTAATTAACACAATGCTGAACACGGCTCCGTGGCTGCCGAAGGAAAATCGATCCAACCCAGCCCGCGCGAACCAACCAATGCTGACCGCGCCACAAAGCAGCAGAATCAGCACCGTGACCTGAAACACCACCCAATCGCGTTGGATGTTGATGGGCCTTGGGCGGTAGCGGTGACTCCACCAGGCCGGCTGGCAGAGGGCGATCGGGCAATTTCCCACCCCCTGGGCCGCCACGCCGACCGCCATGGGCAACAGCAAGCCAATCAGCCAATCTTGCCAGCCCCAAGCCAAGCCACCCACCACAAACACGATCGCCTCCATGACCAAAAACAGCAGCGACCATCGGGGCCAGAGCACTTCCGGGCGTTTCCGTTGCAGCCACAGCCCCAAATGGATGCCCATCATGGCGCTGAGGTAACCCGTCCCGGTAACCATCACCACCCGCGACACATTGCCCCAAGCCAAACAGAGCAAACTCACCCCCAAGGTGAACAACAGGCCCGGCTCCAAAACTCCGCGCGGCGAAACCACCGAAAACAGGGCCGGGAGATGGCGGTCTTGGGCTAACTGGTAAAGCACCCGGGGGCAGTTGGAAACGGCCGTGGCGGAACTGAGCAGGCAACCGGAAGCAATCAAAAACGTCACCAGCCCGGGCGTGAGGCTGCCCCAAAACGGCCCCGCCGCCGCCATTAGGTGCAAATAGGCGCTGTCACCTAGCCGGGGAGAAATAGCCAACCGCGCCAACAACCACGACCCCAGGACATAAACAATGGGTAGCGCGATCGCAGCGGCCACCAAGCAATCCAGAGTGCGGCGCGGTTTGCGACTGTCAGCCACAAAAGAGGAAGCCGTTTCACAGCCATAGACCGCATAAATGGCCACAAAAAACCACTTGGCCCAATCCGTGAAATCCAAGTTGAAAGGAATCGGTGCAAACAGCCCTGGACTTTGAGGCGAAAAGCTCAACCAACTAAAGCCTTGAAGGCAAAAAACTAATAAGCAGCTAATAGCAGGAATGACAAAAAAGGCATGTAAAATTCCGACGGTTCGGGAGTTGCTGAAGGTGACAATATAAGGCAGCAGGGTGAATAAAATGCGAAAAGCGGTGACTGGACAATCCACCCCCAGCGGTTCCAAGCTGACCTGAATTAGGTCAGTCAAAATGATGGCATTCATGGGCGGAACCGAGACCCAACCCAACCAATAGCCGATCGCGCTGTAGCGGGCTAAAAATGGGAACTTATGGAGTAACTGAGTGGCATAGTTTGGCGTTCCGCCCGATCGATCTTGGTCATGGATCCCAAGCTGTCTGACCTGCAAATTCAGCAAAGTGCCAATCACGGCTCCCGGAATCCAAACCCACAGGGAGCCAAGACCCAAAGCCGCATTCATTGCCGGTGCGGTTCCCAGCCAAAGCAACAAACCGCTGAAACCAAAACTCCAAGTTTCAATGGAACCCAAAGTGCGGGGCAATTTAAATGCAAACCGGGAGGACTGAGACATGGATCACAAAAATTCCGTAGACACTGAAAGTTTTCGCCATTGCAAAAACTGACAAAAGTGAATAAAAGGCGATTTTTAATGCCCTGAATGAAGAATAGTTTATGAACTAATGTGAGTCTTGTGATGTCCCTTTAATGGTGATTAAAAATTAAAAGTGGCTAAAAAATTGTGACTATGGTAACCAAAAAGGTTTATCCAACAGTTCATAAAATAATTTAACTACTCCTTAGTTTAACGCTAATAGATGATTTACTGACAATCAAAGTTTAAACAAAGCTCCAAAATCAGGCCTTAAGTTGCCAGAATCAGGCCTTAAGTTGATTGAAATCCTCAGCCTTCAAGAGCTTGCTTTGAATCTCCGTATTTTTTGAGACCTGTTTGGTGGTAAAACGCACCCGAATCAGAGAACTGAATTTGAAATGAAGCATTGGTTGAAAGACTGATTAATGGTTCAGTGGTAGTGATGGATAAATGCAAGGGCGCTAGATGTCAACATGAAAAAATGAGGATGAATATCAAAATCACCAATTCTCTACGTTGATGTTTTGGAGCTAATCGCAATCTGTAAAATCTCAATTATTTTAGATATAAATATGATTAGAAGTTGTTTTCTGAAAAATAATTAGTGAGCTAAACATGATCTTAAGATTAGTCAAAATTCATTTTGATTGATGCTTAAGCTGATTGATGTCTTGAGACTCGCTATCAAAACAAAGATTGATTAAAGAAAGAGCTAAATGGGGGGGCAATTTGACTTGCCAAGGGAGTTAATCGGCTTAAGACCTCGTAATCAATCGAAAATTGATCACTAATTCGTGATTTGGATTGAATTGTCCTAAAAATCTCTGAATTTGTTGAGTTTTTGATAAATTTTGAAAGTTTCTATGGATCAATCATCTTGAAAACTCAGTAGCCTTGACTGGGTAACGTCAAAATGATTGTCTGATCGAGGCCATTAGAAAATAAATAGAAAATAAATATTGAGTATCAACCTGCTGGAGCGAGCTGTGCGGCTGAGATGTTGAAACTTTGATATGAGAAATAGAGCTGTGAAATTAGTTGATGGTGAAATAGGGTATTGAAAATCTGATCGGCCTGACCTTGTTTTGGGTATTTTCAAGTCAAGTTAACGTAGCGAGTGAATGGTGTTTGAGCCGCGACCAATTGCGTTGGCTAGGCTGTGAGAAAAATAGGCATGGAAAACCAAAAGGTTGCCGTGAAATTACTGGGTTATGGGGAGATGGTGAATGCTGAATGAGCAAACCCCAAATACTGAGGTTCGGGCCGAGGGGCGCACAGAAGCAGGCGCGGAGGCACAACCGGTGACAGCAGGGCCGATCGACAATGGGACGGTCACGATCGTGTACAGCGATGAGTTTTTGCTGCATGACACGGGCTGGGGCCACCCGGAACGGCCTGATCGCCTGAGGGCAATTGTGGCGGCCTTGCAAACGGCTCCCTTTGCCGATCGGCTCCGTTGGCACAGTCCCCAGTTAGTGCCCGCCAGCGATGCTCCGATCGACCCGCTCACCCAAGCCCTGCGCCGGGCCCACGAACCGGACTATATCAATCACGTGCGATTGCTGGCCAATCGGGGGGGTGGGCAACTGGAGGTTGACACGCCCATTTCTGCCCGGAGCTACGAGGTGGCTCGCTTGGCTGTGCAGGCTTGGTTGGACGGCATGGACGAGGCGATCGCAACGGGACAGCCCGTGTTTGTGGCGGCGCGACCACCGGGCCACCATGCCCTGCGCCATCGGGGGATGGGGTTTTGCTTG
This sequence comes from Limnothrix sp. FACHB-406, assembly GCF_014698235.1. Classification (NCBI taxonomy): domain Bacteria; kingdom Bacillati; phylum Cyanobacteriota; class Cyanophyceae; order Pseudanabaenales; family Pseudanabaenaceae; genus Limnothrix; species Limnothrix sp. FACHB-406. The sequence continues at coordinate 137,112 of NZ_JACJSP010000005.1, forward strand.
TTTGCGAATGCGGCGATCGCGGCCTTGACGGCCCTGGAGGCGGGCCAGGCACAGCGAGTGGCGATCGTGGATTGGGATGTGCATCACGGCAACGGCACTGAGGCGATCGTGCGGGATCATCCCCAAATTGCCTACTGTTCCATTCACCAATCACCGGCCTATCCGGGCACGGGTCGCCCCGGAGCTGCCGATCAAGATCATCAACTGTTGAATTTGCCCGTGCCTCCGGGAGCCGACGGCAGCACCTATCAGGCCTTGGTTGAGGCGCAATTGTTGCCGTTCTTGCGGAACTTTGATCCCGATTTGTTGATCATTAGCGCGGGGTACGATGCCAATCGAGACGATCCGTTGGCACAAATTCATCTCCAACCGGAGGATTATGGATGGCTGACGCGATCGCTCCTGGGCATTAGCCGCCGAATGGTGCTGGGGTTGGAGGGTGGCTACGATCTCAACAGTCTGGCGCGATCGGTCTATGAAACGATCCTGGCCTGTCTCTCGTCCTAACGAACAGCCAAGCGCTAGGATATGGCGTAGGGATGCTTGGCCACCCGGAGCGCTGAAAGCTAACCCCGTAGCCTAGAATGGGGGAAGCAGTCGAGCAATCTTGACCCGCTTGCTCGATCGTCAGCCGACAACTCAAGCAAATTGCCATCATGGCCAGCATGGAAGTTGGATTGGGGATCGACTGGGCCAAATTCCCCCGATCCTGTGGTTGTCATTAGCGCTGAATGGTTGCTTGGCAGCGCCAGTGAAGCCACTGCCCCCCAATCAAACTTTGAAACTGCAACTCCACTCAATTGCAGGGGCCAGTTCACCACCTTAGAAGAGGCAAGCTATGCTACACCGCAAGATTTATCAGCTCTGCTGTGACGGACAGGAAGTGTGCATATTCCTGCGCGATCAGCAGCGCTGGATCGAGCGCGCACAAATCCTTGACATTGAAGGCGACCTCGTGACCCTGCGCTACGAAACCGAAGAGGACGACGAAACCTGTGCTTGGGAAGAAATGGTGCGCCTCGAAAGTATCGGTTCGGTGACGCGCAAGCTTGCTTCGGTGTCTCGGCGCAGTGTCTTAGATCTGCCCGTAGCGGAAGAATGCCCGGAAGCGGAGCAAATTCGCAATCACTCGGATAAGAAGGACGCGGATAAGTAGCAGGGCGAGGAGGGAATTTTCTGGGAATTTTCCCGGTTTTTCTGTCCACAGCTAGCCCTAGTAGCATGGCTGCCTTAATTCACTGGGTTAAATGACATGGCTGTTACCGTCACCTGATCGTTAAGCAGCAAGGGGCTTAAGCCCCTTGTTATCACGACTGGCTCCGCAACTTTGACCCAATATTTTAAGGATGTCGCGCTACTAGCAATGGGGTTCGATTCCGGTAATTGAATCCAGCCCAATCAAGCTGAGTATCAAGCTGAATAACGAAATGGGAACGACTGCTAACCAGTCGTTCCCATTTTTTGGGCCTCATTTTTTGGGTCCCTCAATTGGTCAGCAAATGGGGGCCTAGTGGGCCGGGCGGGTTTCAGCCGGTGTCTTTGAATGCTGATTTCTGAATGCTGGTTTCTGAGTGCTGGTTTCTGGTCTGCTCAGTTTCCGGGTCGTGCGCTCAAAAAGACTCTAAGCAAAGGCCATCAGCGTAGGTGTTAGTTGGGAGCAGCGCTGGTTGCAGCATTGGGAAACAGTCGATCGCGCCCTTGGTCGATCAGGGTTTGGATGATGGTGCTTTGGCGGGTTTGCTCGAAGACGCGCCGCAGAATGGTGCTCAGGCGATCGGGACTGAGCCAGTTTTCGCCCTCCGGTTGGCCGGCCCATTCCGCTTCCACATGGGCTTGGAACAGTTCCACCAGGCTCAGACCCGCCACTCGGGTTAGGTAGGCCGCACTGAGACCCTGAATTGCGCCGCCGGCCAGGTAGGTGAGGGCGCTGGTTTTGAGGGCGGTGGCGATCGCCTGGCTGCCCAGTTCCACCAACCCGAGCTTGAGCATGACTTCCCCGAGGGTTTGGGCGATCGCCTGGGCCCGATCGAGGGAAAACCGTTGCTGATAGATCTGGCCCAAGTCCATCACCAATTGACCATTAATCGCCGCCGTAGCCAGCAAGTCCAGGCCGGGCAACGGATTGGCAAAGGCCGTGGCAGCGGCAATCCATTGACTTTGCTCGATCGCTCCGATGGCGCGATCGCGTCGATCGGCTTTGAGGGTGGTTTGCCACTGCTGCGTCATTTGCTGAGTTCGCCGCAGGGTGGTGCGCCACCGCCAGCGATCTCCCTCTGCCATGAGCGTGTTTTGCAAGCCGGTGACCAAGGCTCCCAAGTCCGGCTCCGGCTGCTCCAAGAATTCTCGCACCGTGCCATCGGCCGCATGTTTCCGGACTTTGATCGCGGCTGGCGCGGCGGCGGTGGGGATGATGGCGGTGGGGGCTAGTTGCCCATGGAGCCGATGTTGAATCGTGGTTAACACGGTGTCGCGATCGGCGGGCAGGTAGCGATCGGCCTTGTTGAAGACCACGATTGGGGCCTGCTCGTGAGCCAACAGCCATTCCAAAGTTTCGTATTCCGTTTCGGTAATGTCGCCCGCTGTCACAAACAGGGCCCGATCGGCCTGGAGGGCCAAGTCCAGCGTGATCGGATCTTGGGTTTCGCCCCCCACAAACAGGCTGGGCAGTTCTTGGTAGTCGATTGCCAGGGCCGCCGTGCCCAAGCTGTTGACCAACGCTGATTTACCAACGGCGGGGGCCCCCAAAATCGCCAGGGCCAGGCGCGATCGATCTAAATCTTGGGTCAGGCGATCGAGTTGGGTTTGCCAATCTTGAGCCGCAAAAGTGGGTAGTTCTGCCGCCACCAAATTCAGTAGGCCTTGGGCCCGCGTGATCGCCCGTTCCGCAGCAGCTCGATCGAGGGTGCTCGGCTCTGTCACCGGGGCCACCGGGAGCGATCGTCGTCGCGTTAACCACAGGCCCGCGCCCACGGCCACGGCTCCGGCCGGCAGCCAACTGCCCAGCCCATGGAGCGCTTGGTTCAGCACCTCCAGCGCCAACCACACCCCGGCAACCCCCGCACCCAGCAGCCAAAGGGGTTTATCAGTCAGGGATTTGGAGAGGGGCAGCGCCATGAATCTGGCTCCTTTGAAGAAGTAGGCAAGGGGGAAAGGACGGCGGCCATGGCGATCGCGCGGCGGCCGTGCAACCGAATTTTAGCGGACGAGTTTTCCGGTCGTTGCGATCAATTAAGAATCTCTACGTTTCGGGCGCGTTGGGGCCGATCGGGTCGGTGGGTGGGTTCCGGGAGCGGGACGCTGGGCCGATCGGGCCACCACCACCACCGCTGCCACCGTCCAGCCGCCCGCCCGCAGGCTGTTGCTGGCCGCTTGAACCGTGGCCCCGGAGGTGTAGATATCATCCAGCAAAATCACCGATCGGGGGCGTTGTTGCCCCAAACCCGGCCCCAAGGCAAAGGCCCCCTGCACATTGGCTGCCCGATCGCCCTGGCCTAAGCCAAATTGCGCTTGGGTATCCCGAATCCGTTGCAGGCCATTGGGGATCAGACGATGGCCGGTTACATCACAAAAGTGCTTGGCCAACAATTCCGCCTGATTAAAGCCGCGTTTTTGCAGTCGAGCTTCATGGAGCGGAATCGGGATCACCCAAGGGGCCGCTCGATCGAGCTGTTGCCAAGGGGTTGCCATTGCCCGATCGGTTCCTGGTTCCAACCACAGACGACCCAAATCCCGGCCCAAGGTTGCGGCCAGCTTGGGATGACCTTCGTATTTCAGGGCCGCGATCGCCCGTTTTAGGGAACCGTCATAAAGCCCCCAAGCCAAGAACAGGGGAGCCGACGAAACAAGGGCAGAGGGCAAGCGGCCCCACCGTTGCTCAAGGGGCAGTTGACTGGCGAGCAGGCGACGATCGCAGGCGAGGCAGAGGCCTTGATGCTTGGCCGGGCGATCGCATAGCTCACAGGATCGCTGCCAAACCAAATCCGACAGGGCTTCGATTGATTGGCTCACCCAAGATTTCGCCACAGGCCACCCCAAACGTTACCCTTGAAATCGATTTTGAAATCAGTTAATGAATCCATCATCTCGCATAAACATGAAAAGCGTTAATTTCATGATGATCCCAGCCCCTGAATCGATAGCCATCCCGTAGCGATTTCGATCGTTTTCCAGAGCGCCGGACGGCCGTGATATGGTTTGGGCAACTTTTTCGATGGGTTCGATCGCTTGGCTTGGGTTCTGACCTCGAGCAAGATGCTCTCAAAATGTGCTCAACATCCGGGGCGACGGAATTCGGGGCGGCAAAATTGAAGACAATTCAAGACGATCGAGCAGGGCCACAACAACCAGCCCAACCCAAGCACAGTAGACAAACGCATTGCACGAAGGGGTTTTGATGGTGACGAGTTCCAGTGCAACCCAGGGCAAAACCCACTGGGCGATCGCGATCGGGATTGGTCAATATCCTCTGTTGCCGCCGCTGCCCGAAGCGGAGACCCGTGTGGTCACCGTGGCCCAGGCTTGGCAGAGCCAAACGAGCGGCTCGGCGGGAACCCAATATCGAACCGTGATCTTGAGCGATCGCTCCTTGCCCCTGCTCGATCGCCCCACCTATCCCAATCGCGAAAATCTGGAATATTGGCTGGATTTTGCCGCCACGGAATTGGTGAACCCCGGTGATACCCTTTGGTGTTTTTTCAGTGGCTATGGGGTGAGCCATCGCGATCGGGATTATTTGCTACCCATCGAAGCCAGCCTTGATCGGACGGCAACGGCGGGGATTCCCCTGCGGCGAGTTTGTGAATATTTGAAATTGGCCAGCGATCGGGTTGGCCCGGGTGGGCAAGTGCTGCTGGTTTTGGACTTGAGCCGGCCACCCACCGAAAACCTGGCTCCGGTGGGCGGTGAAATTCCCCTCTTGGCCCAAGAAATGGGGTTGTCGATTTTGTTGGCAGAGCCGGGGGCGGGTCGCCAAAGCAGCGGCCTGTTGGCTCCGGCCTTGGCGGCGGCCCTGGGCCAATCCCAGGGAATGAATCTCTATGCCCTCTCGCGGTTTTTGCGGGAAACGACCCGCGCCTTAGCCCAGGAGCAGGGCCAGGTTGCGCCCCAGGTGCAGGTGTTTGCCCATCCCCATGAGCGGCTCTATGAAACGGTGGTGGGGCGGATGGTGCCAGAGCCGCCGCTCCCGATCGAGTCCTTTGTGGTGTTTCCGGCTAGTGCGCCGGCCTTGGCTGTGGAACCCCCGATCGCCCCCTTGGGAAATGGGTTGCCCAGTGATCCACCGCTTGATCCCCAGCCCGATTACCCAGCCAATCAACCCAACTCACAGCCCAATTCGCAACCCAATTCACAACCTAATTCACAACCCGACCAACCGCCAGAACTGGGCGTGTTTGGGTCAGATCAGGTGCAAAGTCCGGCTTTGGATGATGAGGCGCTCGATCGATTCGCGTCCGCCGCCAATTTGCCCGATGCTTGGGCCACGGAACCCAGTGCCTTTGAGGCGCTGTTTGCCAATGATTGGGTTCCAACGGAAGAGGCACAACCGGGACTGGCCACGCCGAATCCCTTCACATCGGCTCTGCCCAACGGCGATCGCCCGGCGGAGTCGGCCAACTTGCGGCCCCCAAGTGCGATCGCGCCCGTGCTCCCGATCGAGACAACGCATTCCAACAGTTCCCCGCCGCCCAACGCCCTGCCGCCAGAACCGATTCCCGAGTCCCAGCGAGATTTGGCCCTGGTGGGCCCGCTCACGGCTGGTCTCAGCGCCAGTGATTTGGCCTTTGCGCGCCAGTTGGTGACTTGGTTGGGAATTTTGGGAATTGTGCTGTTGGCGGCCGTGGTGGCCCGCAACTATGCAGCCCTGTTTGGAGCCAGCATCACGGCCCCAACGCCCAGCCCGGCCGCCCCTTTTGGAGCGAATATACCCCCCGCTACCCCGCTGCCCGCGCCGGCCAATGGGGCATCGCCCCCCACCGGCTCCCGGACGTTGCCGCCGCCGGAACCTAGCCCTCTGGCGAGTCCCCAGCCCACTCCCGTTGTTCAGTCGGGGTTGCCTAGCCCAAAACCCAGCCCCCCAGTCAGTCCTAGCCCCAGTTCCGCGCCGCCGGCCGCCAGCCCCGCCAGGGTGAACCAATTGAACTTGGCACGGATCCCGATCGGGACGAATCAGGCTTCGGAATTTGGCAAAGCAATTTTGCGGGCCCGAGAAATCAAACCGGGAGATCCGGGCTACGGTCAAGCCCAGCAGGCGATCGACCGCTGGAGCCGGGTAATTTTGGATTTGGCCAAGGGGCGGGCCCTCAATGGCGACTTTGGCGGGGCGATCGCGGCGGCCAAAATTGTTGCGCCCGATCGGGGTGAGGTGTACCAAGAGGCGCGTAGCTCGATCGCCCAATGGCAAACCCTCCAGCAGCAACAGGCCAACAACCGCGCAATTTTGCAAAAAGCCGCCGGCCAAATTCAGCTTAATCAAGCCTCCAGCTATAACCGGGCGATCGACCTGGCCCGCAGCGTGCCCGTGAACCAACCGGGATATCCCGCCGCCCGCGACCAAATCAATCTTTGGAGCCAAGAAATTCTCAAAATTGCCCAAGGTCGCGCCAATGCCAACCAACTGGCCGCTGCCATCCAAACGGCCAGCCTAGTGCCGCCCAACACGGCGGCCTATGCCAGCGCCCAACAGGCGATCGCCCAATGGAAAAAACGCGCTCCCGCCCGCTAACGGATGTTTGGAAGATGCCCTAAAAATATGCAATCGGGAAGGCAGCGATCGCGATACCCCCCTAAACAAATCGCGTGAGCTGCACCCGATAGCGATCTTTCTTGGTGGTGGCAATTTCCCCGATCGAGAGGCGGCCCTTGCCCGCCAACACCACCAAATCCCCCGATTTCAGCAAATGGCTGGGGCTGGTGATGTCTTTCCAGTTCACCCGCACATCGCCCCCGGAAATTGCTTCCGCCATTTTGCTGCGGGAGATGCCAAACCCGGCGGAGGCGATCGCGTCTAGGCGCAAAGAAGCCTCCACCGTCGTCATTTCCTTTTTCTTGGGTTCACGAACCTTCAGTTCACTGAGGGGAATGGCGCGGGTTTTCACCGGTACTGATCGCACTTGGGTGAGGTTCAGCTCCAAAAATTCCACCACCTCCGGCGCAACCAGGGCTTGGGCCCCGCGTTCCCCCTGCACCAACAAATCGCCCACCTTGTCGCGCACCAGCCCCGTCCCCAACAGGGCCCCCAAAAAGTCCCGATGGGTGGCCGGGTCAAACAAAAAATTCCCAGCAATTTCCAAGGCCGCCACCTCGATCGCGTCTGTGATCAGCGGCAGTTCCGATCGGGCAAAGGCCACCCGCTGCCGTTCCGCTTGGGGATAGCCCCCCCAAGGCATGAACACCACTTCCGCCAAGCCACTGAAGACGGTTTGGATATCGGCAATTTCCGGCGGCGACAGAAAATCGCTCACGGCCGGTTCCCAGGTTTTTAGGCTCTGGTCTGCCAGGTCGATCGCCCGGGCGATCGTTTCTCGGTGGGTTGCACGTTTCAGCAGGGTTTCGCGAGGTAGCACGGTCTTTTTGAAGTCAGCGTTGGAGTCAGCGGATGCGGCCAAAACAGCAAAAACAGCGAATCAAAACCAGCGCAGCCAAGACCGCCTGTTGATTAGCCCTAGCTGTTCAAGCCAATCTTGGGTTAAAAAATACGGTAGCGTTGTCCATACGATTATTAACCCCATCCCATTGCCGTGATGCAAGCCGACGGATTGAACGGTCAAGCAGCCCCAGCGGAAATTGCCCGCTTGCGTGATGAACTGCAAATGCGCGATCGCTTGGTACAGCAGCTTTCGCAGGAACTGTTCCGCTTGGTGAAGGGCAATGCGGGCCTGGTGCCCACCTCCGACCAGCCAGAGCGCCATCAGGCGGAATTGCAGGCCCTGCGCGATCGGGTGCGGGAAGTGGAAGAACAGGTGGGTTTTTATCAAGATCAATTGGCCGATCGAGACGCGGAAATCTACCAATTACGCCAGTCAGTGCAAGAACTGGGCGATCGTAGCCGGATGCTGGAGCAAACGATTCAGGAATTGCCCAACGTCTATCGCTCCAAGTTTGAAGACCGTCTGAGCGCCATCAAAGAGCGCGTGAGCCAACTGCAACAGGAAAACCGCAACCTACAGGCAGAATTGCAAAGCGTCAGCTATCGACTCGCGGTCAGCAGTCGTCGCCCCGGCAGTCTTGACCTCCCCGAATTTGCTGGCGAAACTCCATGACCTGTCTAAGAGTTTGGATCGATCGGGCGGATTCGCTGGCCGCTGGGGATTGGTTGTCGGTGGCGCTCGATCGATTGAAGTCCGTGGCGGTTGACCTGCGGCTTGACCCGCAGATCGTTGTGGTGGGTGATGAAACTCCTTTGCCCGGCGGCCCGGGGGCGATCGACTGTCCCCTAACGTTACGAATCCTGGAGGACGATCGCTTTCCGACGGACTGGGTTCACCGTTCCACCTGGGTGACCTGCGCGGCGGCCGAGAGCTTGCGATCGCGGGTGACGGCGGAATTAGATTGGCCCAACGGCGAGGGTCAGTTGTGGCTCCCCCTGATTGTGACCGCCAAGGGGCCTCTGTATGGTGAAGCGATCGCCCTCCATGCGGAATCTGGCTCAGCGGAATCTGGCTCAACGGGTCAGTTCCTTCAGCCCCATCACCTGTCCGATCGCGATCGACAGGCGGCCTATCGGCTGGGCTTTGAGCTAATGAATTGGCTCCGGCTTCCGCCCGGTTTGTATTTGATGCAATTCGGGTTCGATCGCCCGGACAAAGATCCAAATCCCGTCTATTTCGATCGGCTGTTGCCTTTCCCGGCGGCCCCCGCGATCGCCAGCATTGGAGTCCAAACGCCCGACCTGTTTGAGTGCCATCTCCGTTGTTTGCTGCATCAGCCGCTCCGGGAAGTCGCTATTCTATAGCCATTGTCTTTAGCTGATTGACGCTTGGGCTGATTGACGATTGGTGCAATTCAGTTCAATTCAATGCAGCTCAATTCAACTCAATTCAACAAACTGCGTCCTAGCCCCGCGAACTGGGCGATCGAGTCCTTCCCAATTCTGGGCAATCGATCGCCAGGTTGAACCTGATCCCATGGCAATTCAACTTTGAACCGTTTTGAGCATCTGTAGCTGGGCTAAGTAGAAACAAATCATGAACGCAGAGGGATTCGTACAACTGAGTTGGGCGATCGGCTCGATCGTCCTGGCCGAAATCGTGCGCGATTTTTATCATGTGGCCGGCCACTATTGGGAGCCGCTCCAACGGGCCCACAACATGCACCACAAGGTCTATCGCCGTGACCTAACCATCAGCAGCCTTGATGCCTATTACAAAGCTCAATTGGCCAACGATGCGCCCGAAGCGGCCACCATGGCTTCGGTGGTGGGACTGACGGCGGCGGTGTCGGGTCAGTGGGGAATGTGGCTGGGTTGCATCTATTCCCTGGGTTTTTTGGCCACGGCGATCGCCCGATCGCGCGGCTACCTGATGGAAACCGACCTAACCCACAAGGCGGGCGACCTGGATAGCAACCCCTCCGTCTGGACGGTGAATCGCACCTACCATTGGCGACACCATTTTGATTCGGGCAATGCCTATTACTGTGGGTCTTTGACGTTTGTGGATAAGCTGCTGGGCACAGCCCTGTCCCTGAAGGGCAAAACAATCGCCATTACCGGGGCATCGGGCAGCATGGGTCGGGCCCTGATTGCCGTGTTGCAAAGCCGAGGGGCGAGGTTGGTGGCCCTGACAACGCGCGAAGGAACCACCTTTGAGGGCAATGTGCGGGTGGTCACTTGGCGATCGGGCGAAGAGGCGGCCCTGCGCGAAACCCTGGCCAATGTGGATATTTTGATCATCAACCATGGGGTGAATCAGGGCGATCGCTCGGCGGCGGCCGTGGCCCAAGCACTGGAGGTGAACACCCTGTCCGCTTGGCGGTTGATGGAACTATTTTTTGAGACGGTCACCAAGTCGGAACACCGGGCCCTGAAGGAAGTTTGGGTCAACACCTCCGAAGCGGAAGTGAACCCGGCGTTTAGCCCCCTATATGAGCTATCGAAACGGGCGATCGGGGATTTGATCACCCTGCGGCGCTTGGATGCGCCCTGTGTGGTGCGGAAGCTGATTCTTGGCCCGTTCAAGAGCGATCTCAATCCGATCGGGATTATGTCGGCGGGGTGGGTTGCACGGGCGATCGTGGCCTTGGCGGAACGGGATGTGCGCAACATCATCGTGACGATCAATCCCTTGACCTATCTGCTCTTTCCAATCAAAGAGTTGGCAAAATCGCTCTACTTCCGTGCCTTCGCCAAGCCCGATCGCGCCTAGGTTGCTGCTTAAAAACCCCCATCCAGCCTGATCGCCAAATGCTGGCCGGGTCGATCGACCCCGTTCACCCGATCGGCATGATTGGGGCTAAAGGGTAAATCAAGAAGCCGCTTTGGTGCATTGGTAGTGGCGTAAACGATAGCCTGTGGGTCGGCGGCGTTCCTTCGCTCGCTTGCACCCATAGGCTTCCAAGTCCAAGGCGGGCGACAGGTCAACTGTCCACAGGTCAAAGGGGCGGGCTTGCTGCCGAATCACTTGGGCTAAGGGAGCCTGGGCATCGGCCCGATCGCTCGCCTCTTGCAGCATTAAAAATTGCGGTGCGAATTGGGGCGAATTTGGGGACTGGGCCGGGCGCTGATGGGTTGGTGTCGCTTGTCGCCGTTGCCACTCGTAGGCGATCGCCACCGTGCCGCGAATTTCGGCATAGGTTTCAATGTGACTGACGAGCAAGGGGGTATCGGTCGATCGCCCTTCGATTTGATCCCACAGGCGGTCGACCTGCCGCGACTTCAAAAAGCCCCAATTGTTGGCCACCGCCAAGCTCCCCAACAGACTGACGACCAGAATCGCGACCATGGCCGATCGCCCCGACCCCTGCCACCGCCCGATCGAAAGGGGAGCGCGATCGGCCGATCGCTGACCCAGGGCCAACCCCACCCCCAAAACCACCAGCGGGAAATGCACAAACTGGTATCGGGGAGCAACGCTGAGGTCACCCCGATCGCTGTAAATCGACAGCAGCATGAGCACCAACGGCCCCACGATTCCAATGCTGATCGCCCACCACAGCGGCGCAGGACGGGCCAAACCCGATCGCCAAACGGGCCCAATCATCCGCAGCAGCAATCCCAAAACGGCCAACAGGGCGATCGCGCTGCCCAGGATTACCGGCAGGGGCTGCTGTTCCACTGGCAGTAATACCACCATGGTTGCCAACCAAGCCAGCAACCGCAGGGGCGGCAAGAACCATTCCGCCGGACTCAGATCCTCCCGAATCCAAGCGGTGAGTTCACTTTCGGAGGCTCCCGCCATGGCCGGCAACCAAGCGGCCGCCAGGGCGATTTGGGCCAGCGCAATCACCCCCATCACCCGCCAGGGCCGCCCCTGAAGGATTGACCACCCCTGTGATCGCCCTTGGCTCCAAGCTAACCAGCCGATCGCCAGCCCCTGGGCCGCAATCCCCAACAGACAAAAATAGTGAGTGGCCAGGCTGAGGCCATTCCCCAGCACCCAGGCAATTCCCAAGCCCCAACCGGGCGATCGCCCCTGCTGCAACCGATGAACGGCTCCGAAGGTGGCGGCCCAAGTGCCGATCGCCCACAGAATCGCTAGGGTGTAGTGCCGGGCTTCTTGGGCCATGGCCACTCCATAGGGCGACAGGGCCAACAGGGCCGCCACCCCGTGGGCCATCCAAAGGGCCGACACAGGCCGATCGGTGGGCTTTGGGGTTGCTGCGCCATCTTGGGGGGGAGCCAGGTGACCTGCCAGCCATTGGGCAAGCCAGAATCCGGCGGGAATTGCCAAACAACCCAACAGGGCACTGAGCGATCGCGCCGTGGCCAAGTCCACCAACCCACCTGCCGGGGTGAGCGCCCTCAGCCAGCCATGCATCAACCCAAAAAAGAGGGGCGGATGGGTGCTTTGGGCCGCTAAACGGGCGATCGTTTCATCCAGCCCCACGGTGGGCTGCACTCGTAATGGTTCCAAGAGTTCCGCCAAGCTGACCAGCCGATCGAGCGGCAAATGATCAAACCCGTTGCCCAGCCCGAACCCGATCGAGGCCACTTCAATGCTGGATGGCGGTTTGCCCCCCAAATTCCAAAACCGCACCAGGGCCCCCAGCAATGTCCATCCCAGGACGGCCCAACCTGATCGCCAAAAAGCAACCTGCCCGATCGCCCCGAGCCTGGTTGAGGAGCCTTGCGGGCCGCGCCATTTGCCAATCATGGCTGCTGAGGATCCTGGGGATCCCGTCGATCGCTCAAGTTTCGATCGCCCAAGTTTTGATCGCCCAGAGTTCGATCGCCCAAATCGAGCACCAAGGAAAATTTCCCCGACCAGGATCCCAAATGCACCAACAACGCCCACAAAAACAGGGTGGTTCCCAGCATTTCCGCCACCTCTTCCACCACCGTCAGTAGGGCATAGGTCAGGTTTTGTTGCCCCTGATCGGCGGAATAGGCTCCGCCCACCATCTCCATCAGCAACGCCCCCGAAACATACAAACAGCCCGCCAACAGCGATCGACCGCGTAACTTGGGGGGGAGCTGTCGCCAAAAGGGCCAAAATCGCCAAGCCCCCCAACCCACGGCAATCGCCGCCGGAATCACCCAAATTTGCTTCAAAAAGCCCGGTAACCCTGCCCATTTCGCCAAATCGGGCAAGATCAAAATTTCATGGATGCTGAACCACTCATCCAGGGCCAAAAAGGTGAAAATGCCACCCAACAGCCGCCAGGAGGGGGCCCAGCGATCGCCCAAGGCGGCCGCTCGCTGGCCGATCGCCCGGAGCAACAGGGCACAGCCCCCTAACAAACCCGTGGAAAACAACGAGGGCAGGTTGTATTCCCGATCGAGGTTAAACAGCCTTGTCCAGCCTTCGCGATAGCCAAAGGCATATTTCGCCACCTGCACCGCCGTTCCCGCCAGGGTCAACAGCACCACCGCGACCAACAACCAACCCAGCACCCGCCGCGCCGACAGGGCAACTTTCAACTCCATGACTGCGCATCGCCCGATCGCGACCAGAGAGGGCCCCCAATTATAGGCAAGTGCGCTAGGGTTGCGGCTCCAGGGTCATTTCTAAGTTACCGGTCATCAGGGCCGTGCCCACGCCGGGTAACCCTTCCATTTCCGATCGCACCTTCAGGGACAGATTCGATTGGGTGGGAACCACACGGTTGAAGTTCATCTGAATTTGACCCGAACCATTGGCCTGATACGACCGTAGGGAAGGGGCTTGCTCCGGGGCCAGGCCGGGAATGGTGAGTTTTTGGGGTGGAGCCGTCTGCTCAGCGGTCACGTTCAACACCACCCGATCGGGCGTGATTTCCACCACCTGATAAACCGCTCGCTGCTGAATTCGCAGCCCCCCGGATTCAATTTCCGTGACACTTTGCCAGCGCCCTCCCACCCCGATCGGTTCGGCGGGAAATTCGATGTTGCTGTTGCGAATCGATTCGGTCATTTGGCCAAGGCTGGCCTGCAAAGGGGCCGAAAGCTCACCGTCCGCCAGCACATTCACCTTCGACAGTTTCCCCCGATCGTCCCCCTCCACCTGAATTTGAATTCGCTCCAGTTCTCGGGCGGTGCTATCCATGGCCGGCTGCACGAAGGACATTTCCGGCGGTGCAATCATTTCGATCTTGGGATAGCGCAGGGTGTAGCTCACTTGGCCATCGCTGGCCGCCTGATTGATGGTGATTTCCGTCAGCAGGCGCATTTCCGGCACGGGCATCGGCATCGGCTGTTGGCCCGCCAGGGTCAGTTGCATTTGGCTTTTCATCACCAATAACGATCGCTGCTGATCGCCCTGTTGAAGGCGCAACCGCAAGGACTGCCGATCGCCCTGACCCGTTTCTAGCAGGGTGATTTGCGGTGGGGCAATTTGTGTTTGCAGCGTCATTTCCGAGCGAGCGGAGCCGGTGCTCTCTGGGGCGGTGGGGGTGTTTGCCCAGGCGGCGGGAGCGGTGATCGGCGCGATCGCCATCAACAATCCCAGCGCACGTCCTTGCCAGCGCGATCGAGCCATGGTGTTTTTCCTGGTGTGAAATTTTGATTGGAATGATTTGAAGTCAGGGCGCGAGATTTCGATCTCAACGGCGGGGATGGGCACGACTCTGAAACCCGTTTCCACCATAGCAACCGACTTCAAGGAACGGTCGGCGGTTCCGGTGGCTTGCTATTCCCTACTCATTCGTGTTGTTGATTCTCTTTTTGATTCTTGTTGGAGGATCGAGGCGATCAAGGGGACTCTTTGGACGACACCTCGATCGGGATGGGAGCCAACTTGGGATGAATCGATCGCAACTTCTGGGCAATCACCGCCCGCTGATTCACCAGGTAAATGCTAACCAGCGTCAGCAAAACACTCGCCGTTTGCACCGTGCTGAGCACTTCCCCCAAAAACCAATTGCCAAACAGGAGGGCAAACACCGGCGTGAGAAAGGTCAAAGCGCTGAGGCTGGTGAGGTTGCCCTTGGAGGCAAAAAAGAAAAAGACCCCATAGGAAACCGCGCTGCCAAAGAGGGTGGAATAGCTGATCGACCCCCAATCGGCCAGGGTCAAGCCTTGCCATTGGTTCACCTCAAATGCTGCCGACAGCCCAAACAGGGGCATTCCGCCAAAGACCATGTGCCAACCCGTGGCCACCACCGGATCCACATACTGGCTCATCGGCCGCACCATCACCGTCCCGATCGCCATGGACAGGGCCGCCAACAGCATCCACCAAAAGCCACTGCCCCAGAGGTTATTCAGCAAGGCCGCTAGCCCCTGCCCGATCGCCCCGGAATCCCAGCCGATCGCCCCGTTTTGCCAGAGCGCTTGCCAGGCCGTGCCGTTCAACAACTGCAAAATCCATTCATCGGGCAGCCCCACACCGGCAATGCCCACCACCCCCAACAGCAGTCCCAACCAACCGAGGGGCCCGATCTGCTCCCGATAGAGCCAGCGGGCCATTAGGGCCACCGCCAGGGGCTGTGAGTCAATGGTCACGGAGCCTAGCCCAGCTCCCGTGCGGGCCAGCCCTTGGGCCAAAAAGCCTTGGAACAGGGCCCCATCCACCAGGGCAAAGGCCGTCACCCAGGCCCACCCGACCCAACTGATCGGCTTGAGGCGATCGGTCAGGGCCGCCACCCCCAAAATCAACAACCCCGCTGGTACCAGCCGCAACCCCGCCAGGAAGAAGGGTGTGGTGTGGTCAAGGGTGCCTTTCATGGCCACCATGGCTGTGCCCCAAAAGAAAAAGGGCGAAATCAGCAGCAGCCACCCCCACCAGGATTGCAGCGATGATTGGGGATTGACGGGTTGGGCGGTCATGGCTGGGATCAATCACTTGATCAATAACTTTAAGAAATATTAACTAAACCCTAGAATTGTATCCACTCCTTTGGTGTCGAGACGGCAATTCCCATGTGGCCTTTCAAGCCCAATACTCGTAAACAACTCGCGCGCATTGAAATCTCCGGGGCGATCGCCGGGGGCACTCGTCAACGGGTGCTGAAGGCTCTGAAGGTGGTGAAAGAGCGCAAATATCCCGGTTTGCTGCTGCGAATCGATAGCCCTGGCGGTACGGTGGGAGATTCTCAGGAAATCTACAGCGCTCTGAAAGAATTGGGCGAAACCACCAAGATTGTGGCCAGTTTTGGCAATATTTCCGCGTCCGGTGGGGTCTACATCGGCATGGGGGCGCACCAGATTGTGGCGAACCCCGGCACTATCACCGGCAGCATCGGCGTAATTATCCGAGGCAACAACATTGAATCCTTGCTGGATAAGGTGGGGGTTTCCTTCAAGGTGATTAAGTCCGGGCCCTATAAGGACATCCTGGCGTTCGATCGCCCCATGAGCGACGAAGAACGCCAAATCCTGCAATCCCTGATTGACAGCAGCTATCACCAGTTTGTGCAGACCGTGGCCCAATCGCGAAATTTGCCGCCGGAAACGGTGCGCAGCTTTGCCGATGGGCGAATTTTTACCGGAGAGCAGGCGAAGGAATTGGGCTTAATTGATCGCCTGGGCACGGAAGAGGATGCCCGCCGCTGGTTGGCAGACTTGACCAAGCTGGATCCGGAGAAGGTGGCGGTGCAAACGATCGAGGAGCGCAAACCCCCCTTAGCCCGGTTGCTGAATTCCGATGGCCGGGCCCAGGGGCCGATCGGCCCTTGGACGGGGCCTCAGGTCGATCGGGCCCTCAGCACCCTGGACTTTGAGCTGGCCACGAACGGTGTTCCCCTCTGGCTCTATCGCCCCTAGACGCACGGCATCCTGGGCGCACAATCGTGCATCCTCCATGCCAAATCGCAATCCGGGTGTGGGCGCACCGCCTTGCGCCCTCCGGTTACGTCCCAATTACGCCCCAAGTCATTACCGAAAGTCATTACCGAAAAAAGCGGGTTAGGCGATCGCCGCCGTTTGCAAATCCAACACCGTTTGGCGGGCCCAGCGATCGGCCTCCAGGATGTCTTCCAAGGTCGGCTGGGTTCGATTGTCCGCCCGGTGGCGATCGCAAGCCTTTTCAATCAGCTTCGGAATATCCAGGAAATGCACCTTTTCCTCCAGGAACAGGGCCACCGCCTGCTCATTGGCCGCATTCAACACCGCTGGCATGGATCCCCCGGCTCGACCCGCCGCATAGGCCAAATCCATGCAGGGATATTTCGCGCGATCGGGCGCACGGAACGTTAAATCGCCCGCCTTCACCAAATCCAACGTTTCCCAATTCGTATAAATCCGCTCCGGGTAGGACAAGGCATAGAGCAACGGCAGCCGCATATCTGGCCAACCCAACTGAGCCAACACCGATGTATCTTGCAGCTCAATCAGCGAGTGAATAATGCTTTGGGGATGAATCACGATATCAATGCCGTCATAGTCCATCCCAAACAGGAAATGGGCCTCAATCACCTCCAAGCCCTTGTTCATCAGGGTGGCTGAATCCACCGTGATCTTGCGGCCCATCGACCAGTTGGGATGCTTCAGCGCATCGGCCACCGTCACTTGCGCCAGCCGCTCCACCGGCCAATCCCGGAAGGCCCCACCCGAAGCCGTCAGCAAAATGCGACGGAGGCCCCCCTGAGGTACGCCTTGCAGGCATTGGAAAATGGCGGAATGCTCAGAATCGGCCGGCAACAACTTCACCCCGTGCTTTTGCACCAGGGGCAACACCACCGGGCCACCCGCAATCAGGGTTTCCTTATTCGCCAAGGCGATATCTTTCCCCGCTTCGATCGCCGCGATCGTGGGCAACAGCCCGGCACAGCCCACAATCCCCGTGACCACCACCTCCGAATCCCCGTAGCCTGCCACCTCCACGATGCCCGCTTCTCCGGTCACCAGTTGGGGTTGGGGATCTAAATCCGCGATCGCCCCTTGCAGTTCCGCCAACTTGCTCCCATCCCGCAACGCCACAATTTCGGGCCGAAACTGTCGCACCTGTTCCGCCAATAGGGTCACATTGCTGCCCGCCGCCAGACCCACCACCCGGAATCGATCGGGATATTGGGACACAATATCCAGGGTTTGGGTTCCAATCGAGCCGGTGGAACCCAGAAGAGTAATTGCTTTCACGGTTTCTAAACCCATTTCTTTGAAACTCATTTCTTTGAAACTCATTGATTTTGGAATGGCCCGTTGCGGTGGATGGCTGTTATTTTGAATGGCTGCGGGTGGGTTACTGTGGGGGCTGCTGTGGCGTTGAGCAGATTCCTCCCAATATTAGGATGGTGTGCGCCAGGGGCGATCGCTCGTGTTCTCACGCTCGATAGATGTCCCCGATCTATGTCAAAAAAGGGGGGAATCGATCGCAAAATTCATCCCTCTGTGATCCATCCTCAACGGCGCGAGAGGCTCGGCAATATGCCACGCTTTAGGGGCAAGCCCAACCCGTGACCTCGATGCTGGGCCTTGCTGTTTTTGTGCCATTGCCCGCCTTGCCGATCGTTTTATCAAACTCCGCATCTTCACAACCCTGCCCTTGTTGCCATGTTGAGCCGTCCCGATTCCAACCCCACGCCCCCACCCCCACCATTTAAAAAGAAAAATGGGGGGCCGCGGCCATCCCTCCAGCGCATTGCCGCCACCCTGCAACTGGGCGGTTGGATTGGGTTTTGGGTGCAATTAGCCCTCGGGTTAGCCGCCATTTTGTTGTTGCTGATTGCCGTGCCGGGGCTGGCGGGCCAAGGGGCGGCCCAAGGGGTCAGCATCGGCATTTTTTGGGCCACCTGCGGCGTAATTGTGGCGGCATTCAACACGGTTTTATCCTTTCGATATACCCGAATTGCCAAGGGATTAATTCATAAAACCAACGAACCGCAACCCCGCAAAACCGAAACCGTTCAATTGTTGAGAATGGGCATTTATGCGGGCATGATCGGGGTGGTTTTAACCCTGATTGGCTCCGGTGTGGCAGTCTATGTTTTGGTCTCGAAGGCAGTATCCCAGCCGGCCGGGGTAGCCATTACCGACCCCACTAAAATTGTCCGGCCCTTGGATGTGTTTGTGGTGGTAGCTAATTTGGCGGGAATTTCTGCCAACTTTATGGGCATGGTGATTTCCCTGTGGCTCTATGACCGAATTGATCGCCCTTCCAGTTAAGAAACTGATGCATCGATTAGACGGACAAAAACACTGATCTCATTGAGAAGATTTTTATGGAAAGTGGCATGAATTTGGATTGGCTGTTGGGTGCTTTGGCCGGTGGAATTGTTTTGGGTGGGCTTTGGATGTTGGCCAGTGGAATGCAAGCGATGAATGATGAGCAAAATAAAAAATCCAAATAATCAAAAAGAGTGATCAAGAAGAGTGATTAAGAGGAACGGTTGAGAACAGCAATTCTGAGAAATTGCTGAAAAGTATCCATTTCAATCAATCATTCACTCTAGTCATCAATCTCAGTAAAATTAACACTGACAATCAACAACCCAAAACCATGAGCAACGCTGACAACTTTCGGATTGAGAAGGATTCGATGGGGGAATGGCAAATCCCCGATACGGTCTATTACGGGATTCAAACTTGCCGGGCGATCGAGAATTTCCCCATTAGCGGCCTTAAACCGTTACCCACCTATGTTGATGCCTGTTTGCTGATCAAAAAAGCCACCGCGATCGCCAATGCAGAGTTGGGCTGTATTTCGGAAGAATTAGGCCAAGCGATCGTGCAAGCGGCCGATGAAATTTTGCAAGGTCAATTGCGCGATCAATTTGTGGTGGATGTTTACCAAGCGGGGGCCGGCACTTCCCATCACATGAATGTGAATGAAGTTTTGGCTAATCGAGCCTTGGAACTGTTGGGCGATCGCAAGGGCAACTATGGCCGCGTCAGTCCTAATGATCACGTGAATTATGGACAGTCAACCAATGATGTGATTCCAACAGCCATTCGGATTGGGGGGCTGTTGGCGCTCGATCGCACCTTGTTTCCAGCCCTCAAAAAGGCGATCGCTGCCATGGAAGCCAAGGCGATCGCTTTCCAAGAAATTGTTAAATCTGGTCGCACTCACTTGCAGGACGCAGTGCCCGTGCGATTGGGCGAAAGCTTCCGGGCTTGGGCTTATATTTTGCGCGATCATGAGCGGCGAATTACCACAGCGGCGGAAGATTTGCGTGTCTTGGGATTGGGCGGCAGCGCTGCGGGAACCGGGATGAACACCCATCCGCAATATCGCTTCCGAGTCACTGAATTACTCTCAGAATTGATTGGGCAACCCTTGCGATCGGCTCCCCATTTGATGGCGGCCATGCAAAGTATGGCTCCTTTTGTGAATGTGTCCGGTTCGATTCGGAATTTGGCTCAGGATTTGGCCAAGATTTCCCATGATTTGCGCTTGATGGATTCGGGGCCCAAAACCGGATTTAAGGAAATTCAATTGCCGCCTGTGCAGCCAGGATCGTCAATCATGCCGGGTAAATATAATCCGGTGATGGCGGAGATGACTTCAATGGTTTGTTTCCAAGTGATGGGCTATGACCAGGCGATCGCCCTGGCAGCCCAGGCGGGGCAACTGGAATTGAATGTGATGATGCCGTTGATTGCCTACAATCTGATTCAAAGTATTGAGATTTTGGGCAACACGATCGCCGCCTTGAGCGATCGCTGTTTGGTGGGCATTGAAGCCAATCCCGATCGCTGTTTGCACTATGCCGAGGGGAGCTTGGCCCTGGTGACGGCGCTGAATACGCACATTGGCTATTTGAATGCCGCTGCGATCGCCAAAGAATCCCTAGAAACGGGTAAATTTCTGCGCCAATTGGTTTTGGAAAAAGGGCTGATGGATGAGGCCCAGTTGGCAGAAGTATTGGATTTGGAAACCATGAGCCAAATGCCGAATCCAACGGCCTAGGGTTTGAACGGCTCGATCGCCCGAATTGTGCTAATTGTGCTTTGGGTGGTGCAGTTGGCAGCCCAGTTTTGAGCGAAGTTGCTAACGGTGCGATCGAGCCGTTTAGATGATTATCCTGGATGATTACTAAGGCTAAGTTACCTCGGCCCTGATTGACAAATTCTGGTGATTCCGGTGATCAACCTCGGTGATCAATGTAGGTCTTGAGTCATACTTCTAGTTTCTAAAATTAGGTAGATTAACCGTGGATCCAAAGGCGATCGAGATTTATTTTCCCTGCCGACAATTTACAAAACCAACCGGCGGCGTACAGATGATCTATCGCCAGGTGGATTTGTTGAATCAGTCGGGATTTTCCGCAGCAGTTTTGCACAGAGAAGCGGAATTTCGTTGTCAGTGGTTTCCCAACAAAACACGCATCCTCGGGGGAATTTTGACCATTAACCCCGATCGCAGCATTGTGGTTGTGCCCGAGGTCTATGAACAGGCGGAATATGCCAAGCTGCCCAAAGATATTCCCTTTGTGATTTTTAATCAAAATGTCTATTACACATTTGATAAATTCTCAGTGAATTTTGAAGAAGAATATTTGCCCTATGCTGATCCGAATTTATTAGGCGTGATTGTTGTTTCTGAAGACAGCAAAAACTATATTCAAACGGCCTTCCCGCAAGTTAAGGTTCACCGGGTTCGGTGTAGCGTTGATCCGGAGCTGTTTTATTTTCCTGAGCGAAAGACCAATCAAATTTGCTTCCTGGCGCGCAAAAATTTCATGGATGTTCAGCAAGTTTGCCAAATCTTGCGCCATCGCGATCGGCTCCAGGGATTTCAATTGGTGCGAGTGTTGGATTTGCCGCAGGCGAAATTAGCAGAAATGATGCGAAATTCGGCAATTTTTATGAGTTTTGGTGATCCAGAAGGGTTTGGCTTACCGGCGGCGGAAGCGATGGCGGCGGGCTGTCTCACGGTGGGTTATCACGGCCGCGGCGGGCGGGAATTTTTCAAGCCGGAGTTTTCTTACCCGATCGAGCGGGGCGATATTTTAGGATTTGTCCAGGCGGTTGAACAGGCGATCGATGATTGGGTTAACCGTCCCGAAGCCACGATCGCCAAGGTCAAACAAGCATCGGCCTATATTCGCAACACCTATTCTTTGGCTAATCAAACGGAGGATGTGGTGGCAGCTTGGTCAGCCATCCTAGGGCGTTTTCCGGGGCAATCTTTACCCAAGCCCCATGATTTCAGTCAATCAACCCAGGATTCAAATCAACCAACCTATGATTTAAATCAGGCGATTGCTCCGCCCTCGATTATTTTCTAACCCCATTTCGACCCTTAATTTCGATCATTTCGATCCCTCCTTTCGACCATTGCCCCCCAAAACACCAGGAGAAACGCCGATGGTTCCCGTTAGCTTGCTCAGTGCCACTAGCTATGATTTGGATCTGTTGCGCGAAAAAGTTGTGGCCCTGTTGGAACCCTTGGGCGGAATGGCGGCCTTTGTACAGCCGGGCGATCGGGTGCTGTTGAAACCCAACCTCCTGACCGGATCGCGACCCGCCAAGGAATGCACGACCCGCCCCGAGCTGGTGCAGGTGGTGGCGGAGTTGGTGTTGGCGGCCGGTGGGCAACCCTTTTTGGGCGACAGTCCCGCCTTTGGCAGCGCGGCCGGCGTGGCCAAGGCCAATGGCCTGGCCCCGATCGCCCAACGCTTGAACATCCCGATCGTGGAATTTCGGGGCCAGCGCTACGACAGCCTCAGCGGCGAATTTGGTCACTTGCGCTTGAGCAAGGAAGCGATGGATGCAGATGTGGTGATTAATTTGCCCAAGGTGAAATCCCACTGCCAATTGACGATTACGCTGGGGGTGAAGAATCTGTTTGGCTGCGTGCCGGGCAAGCTGAAGGCCTGGTGGCATTTGGACGCGGGAAAAGACGTGGCTCGGTTTGGGCGCATGTTGGTGGAAACGGCGCGGACGATCGACCCCGACTTGACGATCGTGGATGGAATTATTGGCCATGAGGGCGACGGCCCCAGCAACGGTGAACCGCGCCTGTTGGGGGTGTTGGGTGCATCAGCTAATGTGTTTGCGCTTGATCGATCCTTGGCGGACATCTTGCAGGTGGATCCGGCAACTGTGCCCACCTTGGCGGCGGCGGGAGCCTTGGGCGTTTGTCCGGCCCCGGAACAGGTGACCTATCCTTTGCAGCGGCCGGCGGACTTGGCGATCGAAGATTGGCGCTTATCCAGCTTCCTGATGCCGATCGATTTTGGGTTGCCTCGGGTGATTCGTTCTACCTTCAAGCACCTTTACATCAAGCTGTTTAAGGAACGCTTTGCCCCGGCGGAAACTTCAGTGCGATCTTGAGCTATTCCTAGCTGCTCCTTAACTGCCGCTAGTTTTTGGTTATTTTCCGGTTGCTTTCCAGTTGTTTTCTGGTTTTTCTCTGGTCTTTGCCAGTTGTTGCATGGCTCCTTTTGCTGACGAAACCCTGCTGTTTGAACCCGCTGAACCGTTGCCCCAGGCCCTGCCCACGGTGTTTGCCTTTCCGAACACCTATTCCGTCGGCATCACCAGCTTGGGCTATCAGGTGGTCTGGGCGATGTTGGCGGCGCGGCCGGAGTTGGCCGTGGCACGGTTGTTTACGGATGCACGGGAGCCATTGCCCCGATCGCCCGCCCTGGTGGGGTTTTCCATGTCCTGGGAACTGGATTACGTCAATGTGATGGCGTTGCTGGAGGATTTGGACTTGCCGCTCCATGCGGTCGATCGCACCGACGAGCACCCGATCGTGTTTGGGGGCGGGCCGGTGCTGACGGCGAATCCCGAACCCTTCGCGGCCTATTTTGACGTGGTGCTGTTGGGTGATGGGGAAATTTTGATCGATGCCCTGGTGAATAAGCTGCTAGAACAGCGCGATCGCCCCCGGGCCGATCGATTGGAAGCCCTGGCCCAAGTGCCGGGTCTGTATGTGCCGCAACTGTACGCCGTGGAGTATCACGACCCCACGGGCCCGATCGCCGCCATTCGCCCCCTGAGCGATCGGATTCCCGCCACCGTCAGCAAGCAAACCTATCGTGGCAACGCCCTTTCGGTGTCCACGGTGGTGACTCCGCGCGCCGCCTGGGAAAACATCTTCATGGTGGAAACGGTGCGCAGTTGCCCGGAACTGTGCCGGTTTTGCTTAGCCAGCTATCTCACCCTGCCCTTTCGGACGGCGGACTTGGAAGGCTCCTTGCTGCCGGCCATCGATCGGGGACTGCAAGCCACTAACCGAATCGGCCTGCTCGGCGCTTCGGTGACCCAACATCCTGAATTTGACAGTCTGCTCGATCGCCTGGCCGGAACCGCCTACGAACAGGTGCGGCTCAGTGTGGCTTCGGTGCGCACCAACACGGTCACGGAAAAGCTGGCCCGCGTTTTGGCCAGCCGCGATTGCAAATCGATCACCGTGGCCGTGGAAAGCGGTTCGGAAACGGTGCGACAAATCATCAACAAAAAGTTGGCCACCGAAGCGATCGAACAGGCCGCCGTGAACGCCAAAGCGGGCGGCCTCAGCGCCCTCAAGCTTTATGGCATGGCCGGCATTCCCGGAGAAACCCCCGACGACATCGAAGCCACCGCGGCCATGATGCTGCGGCTCAAAAAAGCTGCCCCGGGCCTGAAATTAACCCTTGGTTGCAGTACCTTTGTGCCCAAAGCCCACACTCCCTTTCAGTGGTTTGGGGTGAATCGGGATGCGGAAAAGCGATTGAAATTGCTGCAAAAGCGCCTGCGTTCCAATGGCATTGACTTCCGCCCCGAGAGCTATAACTGGTCAATTATTCAGACGCTGATTTCCCGGGGCGATCGCCGGTTAACCCCCCTGTTGGAACTGGTGCGAGCCTATGGGGCGGGCGACACGGACAACCCCGATCGGGTATCCCTGGGCAGTTACCGGCGAGCCTTCAAGGAACTGCGCGATCGAGTGCCCCCGCTGGATCATTATGTGTTTCGCAACTGGGATTTAGGGGAAGTGCTGCCCTGGGAACATCTCCATGGGCCCTTGCCTGCCGCCACCCTGAAAAAACACCGAGCGGAAGCCGTGGCCCTAATGCCCGATGCTGCCGTGATTTCGCCGTGATTTCGCCGTGATTTCGCCGTGATCGTCCTTGCCTGGATTTTGTTTGGACTAGCGATCAATCAGCGATGGGATCACGACTCCCTTGCTGCTTCGTTGCCGAACATTGCGGGTTGTTGATTTTCCGTTACCGGGAGCGATCGCCCATGAAACAATAAAAACCGCACGTCAATGCTCAACGCCCGCCTGTTGCCATGACCCTCGCCTCATCACCCTCCGAATCCGGTCAAGCACCCCTCGGCCACAAAAAAGCTCGCGCCCTCAAGCCCGGTAGCCGTCGCCCCGCCAAGGATTTGTGCAGTGAATGCGGTCTGTGCGACACCTACTATGTGCATTACGTCAAAGAGGCCTGCGCCTTCATTAATCAACAGATTGCCGAGCTGGAAACCCAGGCCCACGGCCGCAGCCGCAATCTGGAAGTCGAAGATGACATCTACTTCGGCGTGCATCAGGAAATGATGGCCGCGCGCAAAACCGAGCCGATCGAGGGGGCCCAATGGACCGGCATCGTTAGCTCGATCGCGATCGCCATGCTCACCAGCGGCAAAGTGGAAGGGGTCGTCTGTGTGCAAAACACCCCGGAAGACCGCTTCCAACCCCAACCGGTGATTGCCACCACCCCCGAAGAAATCTTGGCTGCCCGGGTGAACAAACCCACCCTTTCGCCCAACCTGTCTGTTTTGGAACAGATTGAACAATCGGGCATGAAGCGGTTGTTGGTGATTGGGGTGGGCTGCCAAATCCAAGCCCTGCGAGCTGTCCAAGACAAGCTAGGCCTCGAAAAGCTCTATGTGCTCGGCACGCCCTGCGTGGACAACGTGACCCGGGCCGGCCTGCAAAAATTCCTCGACACCACCAGCCGATCGCCCGACACCGTGGTCTATTACGAGTTCATGCAGGATTTCCGGGTGCATTTCAAGCACGAAGACGGTTCCACGGAAACAGTGCCCTTTTTTGGCCTGAAAACCGATCAATTAAAGGACGTGTTTGCCCCCTCCTGCATGACCTGTTTTGATTACGTCAACTCCCTCGCGGATTTGGTGGTGGGCTATATGGGTGCGCCCTTTGGTTGGCAGTGGCTGGTGGTGCGCAATGAAACGGGCCGCGAACTGTTGGAAATGGTGCGCGACCAAATCGAAACCCAACCGGTGATGTCCCAAGGGGAGCGTCGAGCCGCCGTCCAAAACAGCATTCCCGCCTACGACAAAGGGGTCACGATTCCCATGTGGGCGGCTAAGTTGATGGGTTTGGTGATCGAGCGGGTGGGGCCCAAGGGTCTGGAATATGCTCGTTTCTCGATCGACTCCCACTTCACGCGCAACTATCTCTATGTCAAGCGCCACTACCCTGAAAAGCTAGCGGAGCATGTGCCCGCCTATGCCCAAAAAATTGTGGAGCAATACCAATTACCGGACTAGAACCGATCGTCGGATAGTTTGAAATCCTGATTCCACCCTGACACGATCGCGAGAACAAGGAACCTAAGAGCCGGTGCGCAAATTTTTATCCAACTTGGGGGATGGAGACGGCGAACCCGTGGGTTTCTGGGTTGTGGGTAGTTCTGCTTCGATGCGGTGGATCGATCGCCTGAACCAGCGCCACTTGGGAGCCACCAACACCCGATAGCGATTGCCCACCTTCAGCCGATCGAACGGGGTTTCGAGCGGTAGCCAATCCCCACGCTTGGGCCCCTCAACCCAAAGCTTTTCGCCCGTCTCGATCGTCACCCGATATCGATATCGGTATTCAGTCACCCGGCGCGATCGCTTCACGGTTTTGCCGTTTTCTTCAACGGTTTCCTGCTTCGAGGTGCGATACCGCTTCAGTAAGCGTTCTTTGGCCACCACGGCGATCGGGATGGTTTCCCCGGCCAGCGTGAAATAGCTGAACTGCAACCCCCCCAGCAGCACACTGAGCAGGATAAGCGCGATCATGCCGCGCCCATATTTGCGAATGAAGGGATGGTCGGTCAGCCAGGCAATCATGGTTAATCCCAGAGTGAGGGGGACTGGCTCAGGGGTTGGTGGGTGCTTGGTTCGGAATCAACAGCCGCAGGGTTGAAAAGCCCAAAACCAGCAGGAATAACACTAGCCCGATCGCGCAGGCATAGCTCATTTCTAGGTTTTCAAAGGCCTGTTCATAGAGGTAATAGACCACGGTTTTGGAGCTGCTGCGGGGGCCGCCTTGGGTCATGATGAACACTTCTTCAAAGACCTTGGTGGCGGAAATGGCGGAAATGGTGGCCACCAACAGCCAGTAAGGGCGCATCAACGGAACCGTAATATCCCAATGTTTGCGCCAACCATCGGAGCCATCGAGGGCGGCAGCTTCGTAAAGGTCGGCGGGAATGGCTTGCAGTCCGGCTAAATAAACCACCATGTAATAGCCGAGGCCTTTCCAGACCGTGACGGCCATCACGCTCCAAAGGGCCCATTGGGGACTGGTCAGCCAGGGAATGGGACGAGAAACAAGGCCAAGTCCGGTGAGCAGTTGGTTCAGCAGGCCATTTTCCGCATACATCCAATTCCAGGCAATGCCGGCCACCACGCTCGACACAATCACGGGCACATAATAGGCGGCGCGAAACCAACGGATCCCCGCTAGTTTTTGGTTCACCAAAATCGCCAAACCCAAGGGGGCGATCGTCAGGATGGGGACGACGGTTAATAGGTAAACGATCGTTTGGCCCAGGGTTTTCCAAAACAGCCGATCGCCCCACAGGCGCAGGAAGTTGGCCCCGCCCACCCAGCGCGGCGCTTCGGTCAGGTCGTAGTCATAGCGCGTGAAGCTGAGGTAAAAGGCTTGCAGGGCCGGGTAGAAGGTGGTGATGGTCAAGACGACCAAGGCCGGCAGCAGGAATAGATAGGGCGTGAGCAGGGCCCATTGGCGATCGTTCAGGGATTTTCGGGGTAACTGGAACATGGGCAAGGTTCCCAGTGTGTGGACTGTTGAATTGAACTGAATTGAACTTCTAACTTTTCGTTTCTGCCAACTGCTTGCCTTTTGCTTTTTACCTTTTACCCTTTGCTTTTTACTTTTTACCTTGTGTTCTTCGCTTGTTAACTAACGCACCAAAGGCGATCGCTTCCGTTTCAAAATTTCCCCATAGAGGGCTTCGAGTTGGTTGAGGTTGCGATCGAGGGTGTAGCGTTCCAAAACACGCTCCCGGGCCCGCTGGCCCAGCAAGGCGGTGATTTCCTCATGTTCTGCCAGCATGGGCAGCAAGGTTCGCAATTGTCCATAGACTTTTTGCGGATTGAGGCGAATTCCGGCTCCCTGTTCGATCGCCTCGCCATCGGCCCCCACCTCCGTGGCCAGGCAAGCAACCCCGCAGGCCATCGCCTCCAACAACGAGAGGGACAACCCTTCCACTAACGAGGGCAGCACAAACACATCGGCGGCCCGCAAGATGTCGATCCGGCGACTTTCGTTAGCCACATAGCCCATCCATTCCACCCCATGCTCGGGGCCGTAGAACGTTTGGAGGGAGGCTTTCAGGGGGCCGCTGCCAACGATCGCCAGTTTGCAATGGCTGGGCATTTTCGCTTTTTTCCAAGCCTTCAGCAGGGGTTCAACGTTTTTCTCTTGCGCCAGACGGCCCACATAAACAAACAGGCGATCGCACCCCAATTCCCGTTTCACAGGCGAGGGTCCGGGGGCATATTTGAGCACATCAACCCCGTTGGGAATCACCGCCACTCGATCGCCCTCAACCCCCAGCTTAATCAGCATGTCGCGCTGAATTTGGGAGAAAACGATCGTGCAGTCATAACTGGCTAAAAAGGGTGCATAGAGTTGATAGGTTAATTGCTGAGTGCCGGAGGTGAAATTACGCAGTTTTTGATCGAAAGCAGGATGAAAGGTGGAAATTAGCGGCAACTGTAATTCGTCGCAAATTTCTGGCAACACAAAATCCAACGGCGAAAGGGTCAAGGATGCATGGAGCAAATGGGGACGCAACCGGCTGAGAGATTGCGTCAAAACTTTGCTGGCCCCAAAGGTGGGCAACGTATAAATTTGGGATTTATAGAGATAGGGAAGCGGGACTTCTTTCACATCCCGCTGCGCTTCGTCTTCGGTTTCTTCTTCTTGGGCAAAGTGTAAAAAGCTCACCTCATGGCCCCGATCGCGTAATGCGTTCGTGATCTCTCGGCTGTAGGTGACGTTGCCGCAAAATGGAGATCGTTTACCCAACCAAGCGACGTGCATGGAATCCGAAAACCTGAATTAGCGAGAATGATTGGGCTAATGAATTGGTGAATTCACCCAATCAAGAGGAACTCAACAACGGAAATTTAACAGCAGAGATTTAAAAACAAGAATTCAACAACAAGAATTCAGTAACACAAGTTCAACAACACAAACTCGGCAGCAGAAATTCAGCAACGGAAATTTAACAACGCAAACTCAGCAACACAAACTCAGCAACACAAACTCAGCAACACAAACTCAGCAACACAAACTCAGCAACACAAATTCAAAAACAAGATGCATACCGGGAGAATGCTTAGGTCGATCGCGGCAAACTCGTAACGGAAATATACCAGGTTGCTACGCCGCCTGCGATTGCCAAAACGGCCAACAACAGCAGCACCGCAGGCAACCCCCAATAGGCTTCGGCCACGCTGGAGAGGGCTAGGGGCAAACTGAGGGCCACGTTCACGGCGTTGTTTTGTAAGCCAAAGACTTTGCCGCGCATTTCTTCGGGGGTTTCGTGCTGGATGGTGGTTTGCATGGGGATGCCCACGAAGGCGGCGGCGGCTCCCAAACAGACGATCGCGGTCACTGCGCCCCAGAGGTGGGTGGTGGTGCTGGCGAGGGCCACGAGGGCCGCTCCCATGCCAAAGGAACCAAAGAGGGCCGATCGGGTGTAGGGCCAGCGGCTGCCAAATTGACCCAGCAGCAAGGCTCCCACCCCCAAGCCCGCACTCCCAGCCGCCAACAGCAACCCAAATTGGGAGGCTTTGATGTTGGGGATCACTTCCGCCATCCGCACGGCCAAAACCGCCAGGGCCGCGAAGATCGAAAACAGGATCGTGAGTTGAATCAGGGCGTTGCGGATCACGGGGCGATCGAGCAGATAGCGAAACCCGTCGCGCAAATCTTCCAGGACGTGGGGACGTTCGATCGTGTGGTCTTCGGGAGCTTCGCCGGTTTTCATCCACAGCAGCAGAGCGCCCGCGATCGCGTAGCTGCCACCGATCAACAGTTCTTGGCCTAGGTTTTCCCCC
This sequence comes from Limnothrix sp. FACHB-406, assembly GCF_014698235.1. Taxonomy (NCBI): domain Bacteria; kingdom Bacillati; phylum Cyanobacteriota; class Cyanophyceae; order Pseudanabaenales; family Pseudanabaenaceae; genus Limnothrix; species Limnothrix sp. FACHB-406. The sequence goes on from NZ_JACJSP010000005.1 coordinate 166,888, forward strand.
AGCCCCCAACGGGCAACCAGATGATTGGCCAGAGCCAGCAGCGGTTCCCCCACGGCAAACCCGACGATCGTGGAGGCCATCATGGTGGTGGTGTAGAGGGAGTTGGCCGACAGCAGGTGTTGCGGCGGCACGATCAGGGGAATGGTGGCTTGCTCGGCGGGGGCAAAGTATTGGGTGAGGGTGGAAACGCAAAAGGTCATGGCCAACAGGGCCCCAAAGCCGATCGGGATGCCCATCACCTCCGGGCCGTCAGCCGTCAGGGCCAACACCACCGGCAAGGCCAACACCAACAGCCCGCGCACCACATTGGTGACCACCAGCACGGTTTGTTTTTGCCATCGATCGACATAAATTCCCGCCAGGGAACCGAACAACACCGCCGGAATGGTGAAGGCGATCGTGATGGCGGAAACCCAGCCGCTGATGGTTTGGCCGGGTTCTTGGAACCGGGCAGCCACGATCGCGATCGCCATGATCAGATAAACCTTATCCGCCAGTTGCGAAAACACCTGCCCACTCCACAGGGCCAGGAAGTTGCGGTTTTTCAGCACCGGCAAGAATCCCGTTTCTTCGGGATCGGCGGGGGCGGGTTCGAGTCCTTTTTCCTTGGCCAGGCGAGCTGCCTCGATCGCTGCCTGGTCATGGCCCGCCCCATGCAGCACCAGTTCAGCCAACTCGTCCACCTCTTCCGTAAGCCGTTTTTTCAGGGGCAACGGTTGGGGGGCCGGCTGGCTCTTGTGCAGTTCCGCTGGGGGCGTGTCGGGTTGGGACGAAGTGGGGGACATGGGCGATCGGGGAAAAGATGGCAAGCGATGGAATCGAGTCGGCAACGGGCCCTAAACCGGTGGTTTGTGGAGAGTTACACCAAAGCAGGCGGGGCCAGGGCCGTGTTCAGGTAGGTTTCCAGGGATTTGGCCGATCGAATCCCCTGTCCAAAATGATATTGGGCATAGTGCCGTAACAGACGCTCCAGCCGCTGCCAATGGCGCAGGGGATCGGCCAAGGTTACCCGATCGCCCGGTGGTGACGCTGCAAATAAATCATTCAGGCTTTGCCACTCGGTGGCCGTTAAGCGCAAGGGCGAAAACTTGACCGAGACTCCCGAACTGGGCAGCACTCGTGTGGGTTGCCGCGCCGCCAACCAGGCCATCGCCTCGGGATTGTCCAGGGCTGCCAGGTCGATCGCCCCGCCCGCAGCGGCACTGAATCCCACCCGCCAATGGGGATCTGTCCAATCGGGGGCGATCGGGCGTTCCGTTAGATTGCATTGACCCAACTGCGGAGCCACCCCCGCCACCGCCAACAGGCGACCAATCCCGGCGCAGAGGATTGGCAACAACTGACCCAAGGCCACCACCCGATCGCTCGGTAAAGGCAGCGCCTCCAATGCATGAAGATCCTCATTCAGGGTGGTGAACAGATCCGGTTGGGGATGGCCATCCAATGCCTGAGCCAAGGCCAACTCGGCCCAATATTGAGCCGTCATCAGCTTCCCCAAATCCCTTGTTAGGCCCGCATAGGCCGTGATCGATTGGGCCTGGGTAATGCGATCGAGATTGCGCCCTCGGCCCACCAACAGCTCATTCACCACAAACAAATTACTGCGGCCCCCAATTTTCGATTTTGGCTTGCGTGCGCCGGGGGCCACCGCCCGAATTAACCCAAATTCCAAGGTCAAAATTGTGAGCAACAGATCCGACTCCCCCAAAGGCACGCCCTTGAGGTTAATGCCCGTCGCCTGGTAGGTGCGGGAATGGTTCATGCGGTGGGCGGCTCCTCCGTTTCAGCAGCCCAACCGGCCGAGCGATCGCGTCGCAAGAACTCCACCCCGCGTGATGTGCCCAAACGAGTGGCCCCGGCTTCAATCAGGGCGATCGCCTGATCCGTGGTGTGGATGCCGCCGGCCGCCTTGATCCCAATCCGGCCCCGGGTCCAATCCTTCAGCAACCGCACATCCTCGATCGACACGCCCCCATTCCAGCCCGTGTGGGTTTTCAGGAATGCCGCCCCCGCATCCATGGCAATTTCCACCGCCAATTGTCGCTCTGCCGACTCCAGCAGCGACCACTCCAAAATTACCTTCACCAACGCGCTGGCGCTGGCCATCTCCACAATTTCCGCAATTTCCCGATGCACCGCGTCGGCCGCACCGGCCTTCAGCCAACCCAAATTCAGCATCACCTCCAACTCCCGCGCCCCCTGCTCCAGGGCTTCTTCCGCCTCTGTGCATTTGGTTCGGGTGGTGGTGGCTCCGGATGGAAACCCGATCGGGCAAATCACCACCGGTCGCCGATTGTGCAACAACGACACCGCCTGGCGCACGTGGGTGGGCATCACACAAACGCCCGCAAAACCGAAGCGATCGGCCTCTGCGCACCACTGCTCCACATGCTGCGGCCCCGCCGCCGGGTGCAACAGCGCATGGTCAATGTGTTGGGCCAGGTCAATGGTTTCAGCCAGACGCTGATTCGTCTGTTCGTCAAAAGCGAGGGTCATCAAGGTTAATCCACGTTAATCCACTGGATCCACCGATCCAAAGGCAGGGCCACAACGGTCAGGATTTCCCTATTTTGTCGCAGATTTGGTGCGATCGGGCCGCCCCAGCCCCATCACCCGCTGGTCTCATCCCGATCGGGCGATCATTCAATCCACATTTCGGATTCAGTTGGTTTGCTCCTCAGGAAGGGGTTAAATCCCAATCGATAAGGTCACAATTCCTAGTGATCTCGATCAATATCCCAAGCGGTCGCAATTCCCTATACTTCTCAGACCTCATTAAAACTCTATGTTGAAGTTTTAATCGGCACTCAAAAACATCTGCACTGACAATGACTTGACCGTTCACTAATCAGCCTTTTCAACTGCCCGATCGCGCTTATCCTCTTGACCAGATCAGCCCAAAATTGACTGATCAACCATTCACAGATCAGCAACTCACGGATCAATCGCCACGGATCATCCTGAATTCTCATGCTAGCTGATGAACAACCAAGAAACCCAAGGTAGCTTTCGATCACAGCCCTGGCTGGCTGCTGAATGATCACTCAAGTTATCGTTGCCAAAAAATAATTTGAACCCAGAATTCAAATCATTAACAACAGCAATTCTAAGAGAATGTCTGAAAAGCCAAAATTGCTACTCCGTACGCTCCAGTGATCGATGGAAACAAGGGGCTTAAGCCCCTTGCCCCCACAACTATTGGTGTTTGGTACGGGTCAAAAGATACTTTTCAAATATCCTCTAATGATTGCCAAAATGATTAGCCTAGGTTTAATTCGAGATAAATATTTTAAAAATTTTCTTGTAGATTTTTATTGCTTCGCTTTTTGTGCAAGAAGGTCGATTTTTATACATTGTCCGTGTATTCTTGTATATTGAGTATGTTTCTATGTGCAGTTTGTGATCTGCATCTCTTCTCGTTTTGGATATTGACTGACAAATTTTTGCTGCCTGTTGAAGTGAATTGGCTACGGACGTTGATTGTTTAAGCCCCTACCGACAGAATCAAGCCCCTAACCATGATTCATCTGTCAACGCTTTTTCGAGTTTCCCAGGCGATCGCTCGTACCATTGAAATCAACGAGCTGCTACAAGTGTTATCCAGCCATGTTCTGGAATATTCAGGAGCAGAAAAATGCGCCCTGCTTCTATTGCAAGACGGCGAGTGGGAACTGCGAGCCTTGGCAGATTCTCGAGGGGTGCAGCTAACAACGCTGCCTCTTGCATATAGCCAAGATGTGCCCAGTAAGCTCATTCAATACGCAGAAACGCACCTAAAACCAATTGCCATTGAAAACCTTTGCACTGATTTGCCTGTAATTGGCAATTATTTAAAAATTCATCGCCCTCAAAGTTTGCTTTGCTTGCCATTGCTGAACCAAGAGACTCTGTTGGGCATTTTATATCTGGAACATCGATCGGCTCAGGGACTCTTTACGGACGATCGGCTCATGGTTTTGGATTGCTTGGCGAACCAAGCCGCGATCGCCCTAGATCATGCAAGGCTTTACCAAACCGTGCAACGCAATGAATCTCGTTTGCGTGCCGTGTATGAGTCTAATAATGATGCGATTATGCTCCTGAGCGAAAAGTGCTTTGTGGATTGTAATTCGGCAACATTGGCTATCTTTAAGTGCCCAGCAAAATCAGAATTTTGTGGTAAGCATCCTTCGCAAATTTCTCCGGAATATCAACCCAACGGGCGCTTATCGAGCGAGGCTGCGACTGATCATATTGTGACGGCACTCACCCGGGGCTATGACCGTTTTGAGTGGCAACATTGCCGCTGGGATGGCTCGGAATTTATTGCCGAAGTGCAGCTCTGCCGAATGGAAATAGATGATCAGGCAATTTTGCAGGCGATCGTTCGGGATATTAGCGATCGAAAGGCCGTGGAGGCGGCCATTCGCCAAAAATCTGCAGAACTGGAACAGGCACTCTTGCAACTGCAAAAGACACAATTGCAACTGGTGCAAATTGAAAAAATGTCGGTTTTGGGAAACTTGGTGGCAGGGGTAGCCCACGAAATTAATAACCCGATCGGGTGCATTGTGGGCAATGTTAGCGTTATGCAGAATTACGTCATCGACTTGATGGAAACCTTGGATCTCTATCAAGCGAATTTCCCTGAGCCGGGCATCACCATTGAACAGCAATTAGATGCGATCGACCTGGACTATTTGCGGCAAGATGTGCCGGATGTGATGCAAGCCATTAAGGATTCAGGCGATCGAATTGCCGCCATTAGCCAGAGTCTGAGAACATTTTCGCGAACAGATGGGGCTGAAAAGCAACTCTTTAATGTGTGTGATGGGCTTGATAGTACGGTTTTGATCTTGCGACATCGGCTCAAAGCCAATGAGCAACGACCGAAAATTGAAGTGGTGACCCACTATGACCAACTGCCGGAAATTAACTGTTTTCCGGGGCAACTCAACCAGGTTTTCATGAATATTTTGGCCAACGCGATCGACGCGATCGATGAATTGAGCGAAGGCAAAAGTTTTCAAGAACTAGCCCAATCGCCGCACCAAATTACGATCAGCACAAGGGCGATCGAGTCGGGAATTCAAATTACGATTGCGGATGATGGGCCGGGGATGCCCCCTGAGGTGCAGCGGCGAATTTTTGACTATATGTTCACCACCAAAGAAGTGGGCAAAGGAACCGGCTTAGGGTTGGCCATTGCCCATCAAATTGTGGTGGAAACCCATGGCGGGACGATCGATTTGCAATCCCAAGTGGGCGAAGGCAGCACATTCACGCTCACTTTGCCCTGTTGAAGGCCGGGCGAAAGGCTCGATCGAGAACCGGAGAGGATGTCTGAGTGGGTCTGAGCTTTGGGGCGATCGGCAGAGGCTACGCCGCAGGGGTGGGCGTGAGTTGCCCTTGCTGAAGCTGCCAACAGCGATCGGCCACATCCAAAAGATCACTGGGATCATGGGTGACCACCAACAAAGTCCAGTGAGCCTTCAATCGCGACAGCAAACCGGCTAACTGTTGCCGCATGGACCAATCCAACCCGGCGGTGGGTTCGTCCAACAGCAAAATGCTGGGTTGGCGAATCAGTTGCACTGCCAGAGCCAAGCGCCGTTGCTGGCCACCGCTGAGGGTGTAGGGCGAAATATTCAGGGCTAACTGTTCCAACCCCACAGCGGCCAGAGCCTCGTGAATTTGCTCTGAACTAATTTCCGGGTGGCCCAGCCGCAACTCTTCGAGCACGGTGGAGCCGCAAAAATGCCGCTCAGGAAATTGAAACACCAACCCCGCTAACTGTTGCAGGGACTCGGGAAATAGGGGGCGATCGCGCCACAGCACTTGTCCGCTGGTTTGGCTGGCCAAGCCGGCCAAGATTTCCAACAGGGTGCTTTTACCGGAACCGCTGGGGCCAATCACCAAGGTCAGTTGTTGGGGAACCAATTCCAGATTCACTTGGTGCAAAATGGCCTTGGCGGCGGCGGCGGGGTGATAGCTAACGGAGTCCAAACGCAGCATGGAAGAAAGGGGGCGCGGAGGTGGATCGGGCCCTATTGTAGGGGGCTACTCAACGGCTCGAATGAATGATTCAACGCATGTTCGATTGTTCGATCCGATATTTCGATACGTTCAGGAGTGATGGTTATGGATCTCGGCCGCTTTGTTGCTCAAGGGCGATCTCCTGTGGTGGCCGATCGCGCTCGAAAGCGATCGACTCGGCCCCGCCTGTCCCGATCAAGGTCAAGATCAGTGGCCTGGCTGGCTGGGGCGATCGGGCTGTTCTGGGGCTGGGGGGCTTGGCCGGCCGGGGCGGATCCGTTCCGATCCCAGAATCCTCGCCCCGTGGGCGATCGGGCTGAGGCGGCCTTCGTCATGCTGTTCAAAAATGGCAATTATCCCGTCGCTCGCCGTTTAGCCCAAGAGGCGATCGCCCAAGAACCCCAAGAGCCTTTGGGCTATGCCTTAGCCGGTGCATTGGCCTATCTCGATGGTCAGTGGGATCAGGTGCAAACCGCCGCCAATCAGACCCTTACCGCTGCCAACACCCTCAAAACCACTGATGCCCTGCGCGGTAATCTCTACATCGGCGTGGGACATTTCTTGGAAGGGGCGTTTATTGTGTCCGAAGGTGGTCGCGGCCCCCTTCAGGGTGCACCAGAAGCCTTGGCCAAACTGTCCCAGGTTAACGAAGCCTTGGATGCAGCGGCGGCCATCAGTCCCAACGATCCGGAACTGAACTTGATTCGGGGATCGCTGGATGTGTTGTTGGCGGATAATTTGCCCTTTGGCAATGTGGATGGGGCTGTGAACTCCCTCCAGCGGGGCAGCCCCGACTATGTGGTCGATCGCCTGTTGGCGGCCATTTACCGCCGGCGCAAAAACTTTTCCCAGGCGATCGCCTCAGTCGATCGCGCCTTGGCCAAGAGTCCCCAAAATCCCGACCTTTGGCATTTAAAAGGGCAAATTCTCTACGAACAAGGACGCAGCAGCCAAAATCTTGATTTGCTGAAGCAATCGGAAGCCCTGTTTTTGCAGGTGTTGGCCCAGCGGGAGCAAATGCCCCGCGCTGTGATTCGGCACTTGGAAAAAAATGAGTTGCGGCGAGTGCAGCGGGAAATTCGCAACCTGCGCGGCTAATTTAGACCCCTGATTGGAATCCGTATGTCGCCGATATAAAACCGGTACAAAATCGGCACGCCATCAGCACGCGATTGACCAAACCTGACAAAAAAAGAAGGGGCCGAAGCCCCCTGCTGAATGGGTACTGAAGCCTGAATCTTGCTGAAATCTTGCTGAAATCTTGCTGAATTGGTGATTTGCACCAGATCGATCGACCTGTTTGGGCGATCGAATCAGCCTTAGCGGCGACCCATATCCCTGGCCATATCTTTGAAGCCATTCAGGCTGGGGCCCGGACGACGACGCGGCGTGTTGCTGGGCACAAACTTCGATGCAAAAGCCGTTTCCGGCGGCAGGGTCACCGGGGCCGGAGCGGGCTTAGGTGGCTCGGGCGGCTTGGCCGGGGCTGCGGGGGCTGCGGCCTTGGCTGCTTTAATGCTGGTTTTGGTGCTCTTGGGAGCTGGGGCCGGAGCTTCCGGAGCGGCGGCCACGGGGGCTGCCGGTTCCGCAACCACAGCGGGGGCTTGGGGAGCCGGGGCGGCCGGGGTGCTGTCTCCCGTACCTTGTGCATCACCAATTTCCAAGAAGAAAGCGTCTTTTTGGGAACCGAAGAGGTTCTTCAGGGGGCCGATCGGCATGGTTTCGTCGTCAGGTGAGTGGTGGGGTTTTAGCCGTTGCGAGAACCGTTGCGGGATTGATGAGGCGATCGCAAGTGAGACCTCGCCCTGACGCTCCACACAGGAAGTGGCTCTGGGGTAAGGTTTGGGGTCGATCGCCAAGACAGCAATTGGGCCGGCTGCTCATTCACCGGTAAAGGCGGTCTTTACAGACTAGGTACAATTGCTTACAAAATGCAATGTTTCGCAACACTTGTTCTCAGCATTGTATCTGTCCTCGGTTCGATCGACGAGGGGCCGTGGATGATTATCTGGAATTGATGTTTTGATCGCTGGTGTTTTTAGTTTTGATCGCTGGTGTTTTTACGTTTCGGATCTTTCGGATCTCGACGTTCACGGAGCGATCGCTAGCGAGTGAGGCGACGTTCGATCGCGTCGGCCACCGCCGTAGCCACCGCAACCCGCGCAAAGTACTTATCCTCTGCGGCAATCAAAGTCCAAGGGGCCAAGGGCGTGTGGGTTCGTTGCACCATTTGGTTCACTGCCACCGAATACAGGGGCCACCGCTCCCGATTGCGCCAATCCTCGTCAGTGAGTTTGTATTGCTTGAAGGGATTGTCTTTGCGTTCCTGGAACCGGCGCAGTTGTTCTTCTGGGCTGATGTGCAACCAAACTTTCACCAACACCATGCCACTGGACATTAGTTGGCTTTCAAATTCATTAATTTCCTGATAGGCCCGTCGCCATTCCGTTTCGGTGGCAAATCCTTCAATTCGTTCCACCAAAACCCGCCCATACCACGATCGATCAAAAATCCCGATCGTGCCCGCCGCCGGTAACCAGCGCCAAAATCGCCATAGGTAGTGGTGCGCGCGTTCCTCCGCCGTGGGGGCCGCAAAGGCATGAACCCCATAGCTGCGGGGATCCAACATGCCCGTTAACCGCGAGATGGCTCCCCCCTTGCCCGCCGCGTCCCAACCTTCAAACAACACCAACACGGGTAACCGTTGGCGATGGATTTGCATTTGCAGCGATCGCAGCCGGGCCTGCTGTTCCGCCAGTTTCCGTTCATATTTACTGCGAGACAGGGCTTGACTGAGGTTCACCCGTGCCAGCAAGTCCGGTTCACCGGGATGCAACTCCGCTTGGGCCGGCAGGGCGGGCGGGGGAGAAGCCTGGCTGCGTTGGCGATCGAGTGCTCCGGCAATGGTGGCAATGGTTTCGCTCAACACTTTGATCACCGCCCAGCGGCGGCTGTTGCCTTCCACCAAAGTCCAAGGAGCCGCTCCTGTGCTGGTTTCCGCCAGCATCGCTTCCGCCAAGTCCCGATATTGGCGATAGTGCTTGGCCTGTTGCCAATCTTCCGGTCGCACCCGCCATGCCTGAAAAGGATCCGCTTGGTATTTTTTCAGGCGCTTTTTCAGCTCATCACGGCCGAGATGAATAAAAAATTTGGCGATCGCCGCGCCTTCATCCGCCAACTGTCGCTCAAAGGCATTCACTTCCCGGGTGGCTTCGGGAAACTGTTGATCCGGCAGCCGGCCAAACAGGCGATCTTCCAGCAGGTGGCTATACCAACTGTGATAGAACAGCCCGATCGTGCCCGCTTCCGGCAACCGCAACCAAAAACGCCGTAACCAGGGAAATCCCAGCTCATGGGGTTCTGGCGGAAAAATTGGATGTACTTGAAAGCCGCGTGGATCCAAGGAGTCGCGCAATTCCTTGACGATCGCCCCCTTGCCCGCCGCCGCCCAGCCTTCCAGGGCAATGATCACCGGTAATTGGGCTTCCCGACAGTCCGCTTGGAGCGATCGCAACTGAAGAGCCAAGCGATCGCGCTCTGCGACATAGGTGGCCTTATCCAGCTTCAGGCTGAGATCCAACATGTCCAGCATGGCTTGTCCTCCAGGCGAGCAGTGGCACGAAGCAACGGCAGCAATCACAGTGCATGGCGGGCAGTGACGGAGCCTGATGCACAATCACCGTCATCGCCAACCACCGCAGCGCGGCCTTGCGCTTACGGCCATCAATTGCCACAACCTTAGCGATTGCTGTTCCGGTCTGCTGCAAAACGTAAAGAAGACTTTAGTCGAGCAACTCCTCAGCCCGATTGTCATCCATCCAAATTGCCGCGAAAACGGCCGCAATTTGCTGAAAACAGCCCGATCGACAAGAGTTCGATCGGGCCACTTGGCAGGGTGTGATTGACGAAACTTGGAGGTCTTGCCCGCAAGTTCCATTAAGTTTCAATCAAGTTTCAAAGGAGTTTCGTTGAGTTGCGATTCAAAAATTATTAAATCTTGATCAATGTTTTTGATTGTTAGGAATCTGATCATTTTCGATTTCGGTTTTGATCAATGTCCTATGAATGCTTGATGTTGATTAGGGTTCAATAGTTTTGCCTGTAATCTATGCTCTATCTACGCCTTGAAACCTTGATTGGAATTTCTTAGCCGGACAACTCAGACCATCCAACTCATTCCTAGCTAATTGAATCAAAGTCGCTGCCTTTGGTTATTCATTGCTTGGACTTGAGGTCAAGGATTTCCAAATCGAAATTCAGGGCTAGGGGGGTGCTCATTGCGATTATTACTCCCTGAGTTGGTAATGGGTATGACTGATTCTTGGCGCGATCAGATGCAATCGGTGGTTTTGGAGCTAGGGCAGATCTCGCTAAGGACGGCAGAAGCGGTTCAATGCCTCTCCAGTCAGCTCGATCGGCTGAGTCAATGCTTGGAACAGCAGGGTGAATTTTTGCAAAAAACTTTGCAGCAACAGGGACAACAAATCGAAGAAAAGATCGAGCGCCAGATCGAACAACAACTTGAATTGCAAAGTTGGCAAATTCAGCAACAATCGAAAGAGATTCATCAACAGGTGAATCAGCAAGTTAATCAGCAAGTTAATCAGCAAATTGGAAAACAAATCGAACAGCAGATTAGCCAGCAGATTGAGCGACAAATTCAGCAGCAAATTGTGCTGCAAAATCAGCAAATGCAGCAAATTCAGCAAATTCAGCAACAGGGACAACAATTGCAACAGGTTCTAGAGCAATTCTGCCAACGCAATCTTGAACAGCAGGCCCAACATTGGGAACAGCAGGGGCAGTTATTGGCCCAACAGAATCAACATTTGCAACAGCAAGGACAGCAAATTAAACAGCAGGAATATCAGGTGTTTGCCCTTTGCGATGTGTTGCAAGCTCTGGTGAGTCAGCAAACGGCTACGCATCAAGCGATGGCTCAACTGATCGACCGGTGGGCGATCGACCTGCCATCGCCCGCACCGACTGAGCCATTGCGTACCCTGTCGCCCTGGGTAACGGCCGGAACAACGGGGGGTGATGGATTGGCCCAGGTCGATCGCGCCGATCGGCTGGACAACGCCCAAGCAGCCACGAACGCCGGTCACCCTGGGGAATCCGATCACCCCTTCGCCCTTGCGGCTCCGCCAAGTCTTTGGCCAAGTTCGGAGTCGATCGCCCCTCAGACCTTTGGGGACAGTCCGCCTTTAGGGCCAATCCTCCCCTATGAAGATGTATCCTTTGCTACTGGCTACTCGGTTGGATAGTTCGCTGCGATATGATGGGGCCCAAAACCGCTTAAGGTGTTCTTAATTCGACGTTTGAACCGGATATTTCCCGGATTGTTCACTGCCTTGGGGAATAGTGGATTTTACGGTGGGCTTTTGTGGATGGGGGCCGATCGCGCCTGAAGACCCTCGCGCCTGACGATCACGGCCATGGCCTGAGAAGTGGAATTCAGACGCTGCGATCCAGACGCTGTGATCCAGACGTTACGATTCAGACGGTCAGAAGTACGGTATCCCTAACCTCCTGGCAGAGCGATCGCGCCATGTGTTCTGAAGTTGCTGCCGTAGTTGCCGCCGTACAATGGCCATGGGGTTTTTCGGCCCCATGGGGTTCATCCAAGGCGATCGACATCCTGCGCCATTCGGTGGCAGGCCGTTGATCCATGTCAATGGTTGTCGTGAAATATCGATGTTTTGTATTGCCTGAGGTTAGCACCGCCGGTGTCTGCCCAAGAGTCGTTACCATCCCCGATCGATCCCCTCGTTCAACCCGACCCTGAGCGAGTCTTTGCGCTGATCGATCGCATCTTGCCGTTTGAAGTTTGCCTCTATCACCAAGTCTTGCCCCTAGACCGGCAAGACAATCAAATCATTTTGGGCGTGGTGAATCGCGACGCGGACTTGAGCTATGTCCAGCGGATGCTCGCTCACCTGAATGATCAGTTGGTCTACCGCCCGATCGCCCTGGAAACCCAACAGGAGCTACTTTCCGCATTTTTGAGCTACGACTGTCAGCGAAAGTCTGAGGGTTATGTAGAACCCAGCCATTCTGAATCTTGGCAACCCTCCTTGGGCAACTCCCAATCGAACGCCGCTCCAGATTCGCCAGCGGCCTCGTTGGGCCATGGCACCTTGGGCGCGGGAACGGATTCCGGGCCGTTGGATCCGGAGCTGCGTCCCCTGGTGGAAGTCAGCGATTGTCTGTCGGATTTACAACCGGCCTTGCCACCGATCGAGCATGGTTTTGTTGTGGATGATTTGATGGACGATTGGGACGATGAGGAGCTAGATGAGTTGGGAGAAACCATCAGCGCTCCCGCAGACTTTGCGCACTGGAATCAGCTTGGTGCTCTGTCGCCCCCAGGCGAGCTAGATCCAGGCGAAGACATGGAAACCCAACCGGTTGGTCGGTTTCAAAACCATGACAACCCCGAACCATTTGACCCTTGGGCCAGTCCCCAGAATTGGTTAAGCGCTGGCAGTTCCGAGGAACATCAGTTGCATCACCTGGCGGCACATCCCTCGCTGCTGGATCCTGGGTCATTGGATCCCGGATCAATGGATTTGGGAGCGGTGGATTTGGGAGCGGTGGATGTGACCGAAACCTTGGTGACGGCGGCCCAAAGTACCCCAGATCCTGATTGGCAACAATTGCACCGGAAGGGGGAGTTAGCGGAAGCCTGCGGCTCCCCTTCGCTGACACCGGATGATATTCCGGATCTACCTATGGATACCCTTACAAACCATGCAGTGGTGACTGCCAGTGACCGAGGCACAGGACAGGGCGCGGCCCCTTCCCTGTTGCCCGTCGATTTATCAACTGAGCGACCGACCAATGGCCCCGTAGATTTACCGGCGGAGTTGGCGGAGTTGGAGCAAGCTTTGGTGCAGGCGTTGGAGCGATCGACTCCGCCGGCCCAAACCGCTGTTCCGAGTGCTTCGGAGGTGGAGGCCGCTTGGATTCATCCCACGGTGTCCGTCCCGATCGAGTGGGCCGACTTAAATCCCAGTCCTCTGGTGTTGCACACTCGCTATGCCGATCGCCCGCTGTCGGAATTGGGAGATTTGCCGCCTCGGGCCCTGATGCAGGAGTTGTTGCAACGGGCGATTGAAGGAGGGATTGGCCGGCTATATTTTGATCGCCCTGAGATCGATCGCACCCGAATTCTCTGTAGCCGCGATGGGATTATGCAAGCGGCCCTGGATCCGTTGCTCCCTTCCACCTTTCAAGGGGTGATCGATGAGCTAAAGTTACTCGCTAATTTGCCCCTGTTGCCTCCCGTGGGGAAACCGCGCCAGGTCGAGATCGAGCGCATCTATCGCAGTGAGTTGTTGCTCCTGCGGTTGCGAATTGCGCCGGGCCGGTTGGGCGAAGAAGCCACGTTGCAGGTTTTGCGGGGAGCGGCCTTGAAGTTTCATCAGCGCCAACAGCTCTCGAAACTGAGCCAAGACGCGATCGACCTGACCCGCCAACTGCAAAAGAAGCTGGCGGAGATGCAGGTGCGGGCTTCCCTGTCTCAAGATTTCAACCCCCGATCGCAGGAGTTGACGCAACTGATGGGAGTGGTGCAGCGGTTAATTGAGCGGCTGGGCAACTGGCGATCGATCTAGCGGCTTGTTAGGCGCTGGCCGCCTTGTTGGTCTTTTCAGACTGGTCTTGTTTGGCATCGGCTCAAGAAGCCTGGCGATCGGGTTGGGGTTGCGCCATGGCGCGATCGAACCGGCCCTTGGGAATGGCCGCGATCAGTTGGCGCGTGTAATCTTCCCGAGGGTGGTCATAGACCTGATCAGCGGGGCCCAATTCCTCAAACCGGCCTTGGTTCATTACGGCGATGCGATCGCTCATGAACTTCACCACGCCCAAGTCGTGGGAGATGAAAATGTAAGTCAAACTAAATTCGCTCTGCAATTCCTTCAGCAAATTCAGCACCTGCGCTTGCACCGACACATCCAACGCCGACACGGACTCATCACAGATGAGAAACTTGGGATTCAAGGCCAGCGCCCGGGCAATGCAAATCCGTTGGCGCTGACCGCCAGAGAACTCGTGGGGATAGCGGTTCATCCAGTCGGGCTTGAGACCCACCCGCTCCAGGAGGTAGGCCGCCTGCTCGCGATACATTTTGCGGGCGGGTAGGGGGTGGTTGGTTTTGCCTTGGGCATGGATCAGCATCGGTTCCATGACTGCGGCCCCGATGGTCATTCGCGGATTCAGGGAACTGAAGGGATCTTGGAAAATAATTTGCATTTCGCGCCGCAGGGCCCGTAGCGCCTTGCCCTTGAGCTGCAAAATATCTTGGTCATCAAAGCGAATTTGGCCACCCATGGGTTCAATCAACCGCAGGAGCGATCGCGCCAGGGTGCTTTTGCCGCAACCACTTTCACCCACCAGGCCCAAGGTCTCCCCAGGAAACACCTCAAAGGACACACCATTCACAGCCAAGGCGTGCCGTTGGGCCATGCTCAGCCAGCCCTTGACCGCGTAGGCCACGCGCAAATCCCGCACGGACAGCAGGGGCGGCAATGCTTGGAGTTTGGTGAGTCGATCGCGCGTTTCGTCCGGTGGAATGGCCAGGGCGATCGGGGTCTGGGGCGCAAGGGATGTGGCAGATGAGCCGGCAGATGAACCCGGTTCGATCGGGGCTGAATCCCGCGCTGCTGCACTCAAAAAGTCCGCCACCGTGGGCAAATAGCGCAGCCGCAATTCTGGGCGCGGCCGGCAGGCCAGCAGCCCTTGGGTATAGGGATGTTGGGGGGCGGTAAAAATTTGTTCCACGGATCCCTGCTCCACCAACTGCCCCTGGTACATGACCGCCACATCGTCCGCCAGTTCGGCAATTAGCCCCAAATCGTGGGTGATGAACAGGATGGACATGGCGCGGTGGCGTTGCAACTCCCGCAGCAGTTCTAAGATCCGCGCCTGCACGGTCACATCCAAGGCGGTGGTGGGTTCGTCGGCAATCAAAATCGCCGGGTCGCCGGCCAGGGCGATCGCGATCGTCACCCGCTGGAGCTGACCACCGGACATTTGGTGGGGGTAGCGATCGAGCATGGCCTGTTGGCGTTGGGTCACGGCCTGTTGCAATTCCCGATCGCTGGGGTTGCCGTTGCGCCACTGATCGCGAATTTGGGCCCGCAGTTCCAACTCCGGCGGCAATAACTTCACCTCCTGCAACAGGGCGATCGCCTGTTGTCGGGCCGCTGCCTCCGACAGGCCCCGGTGCAATCGAATCGCCTCAATAATCTGAAACCCACAGGTATAGACCGGATTCAGGGCGCTCATGGGTTCCTGAAAAATCATGCCAATCCGTCGCCCTCGGTAACGCCGCAGAGCTTCCGGTGAAAGCTTCAGCAAATTCACCGCTTCTTCGGCATTGGGTTCTCGATACCAAATGCCATCCCCCCTGACGCGACCCAATTCGGGCAGCAACCCCGCGATCGCCAAGGCCGTGACGGATTTTCCCGAGCCAGATTCCCCCACCAGTCCCAAGGTTTGACCGGGCTGTAACTGCAAGGACAACCCATCCACCGCTCGCATGGCCGACTCACCGGCACCAAATTCCACTTGCAAATTGCGAATGTCAAGGACGGGGGAGAGGGTCATAGGTTGCCAAAGGGTGCGTTGCCAAAGGGTGCGATCGAGCGGGCGACAGTGAAACTATCCACCCAGGAAATTTGCCCTGATTCTACCAACTGAATTTCTGAATCTCTTTCCGAACGATTGATCGGCTGATCGGCCTAGCGCCAGCCAAACCAACGCCACCCGTAGCGCAAGCCCTGTTGGAAGTGGGTCAAGGTGGTGAGCACGGCCAACAGGAGATAAAAACCCCGCACGCCCCAAGTGCAACCTTCCAACAGTTGCTCAATGGATTTGGTTTGCCAGCGCAGCAAATTGGCCAGGGTGGCTTTCACCTGTCGATCGATGGTGGGAATTTCCCGCATGGCATCCGGAGCCAAGGGCAATTCCGGATAGCGAGCTGAGTAGGTATAAAACCCCCAAAGGCCGCTTTGTCCCACCTGCTTGCTCAAAAAGCGCTCAACTTGAATTTTGGCTTGCTCGGGCGTGATCCGTTGATGGTCGGCGGCGCGGTTAATCCAGGCCTGTTGCCGCACGGCCGGAGCAATGGCAAACAGACCGGGCACGGCCACGGCCAACACGAGTGCGGTGAGTTGTTGGCCCCGAGGAGGCGGCAACACACCGGCCGCGATGCCTGCGCCCATGCCCAACACGGCAAACACCAACAGATTCAGCAGTTCCAAAATTTCCAAACTGCGGAGGAAATGGCCCACGTAGGCCACTTCGTAAATGTTGGTTTCTCCGAGCCAAGCGATGGCCCAGCGGGCCGCCGCCGTGGCCCCGATCGCCAGGGCTAGAATGCTCACCCAGCCGATGACCCGTGGTGTGGACAGGGTGGCATCCGTGGCGGCCACGGTATGAACAACCGATCGCTCCGAGGGTTGCCCAGAACGTGCCCCTCCGGCCCGGCGTGATCGACTCGAAGGCTGGGTCACCAATGGGCGAGGCGCGATCGTCCCGGCTCCTTGCAGATCAATGCCCATTTGCCAACTGGGAGCCGCCGCTCCGGGCGCATAGCCCTGCACCACCACCCGCCGCACCACGGGCGCAGCCAGCCCCAGCATTCCCCGCCGCACAAAATCCACCAAAAAGTCCTGATCCGGCGGCCCCAACTCGCCCGCCGCCATCACCGTCAGGCAATCCTGGATCAGATCCGTGCGGACTTGTACCCCGGCAGGCTCAAGGGATTGATTCATCAACCGGGCGATCGCCATGGGATCTCCCTGGCGAGCAAGATCAAGAACCGAAGATTGCGCCGTCATAGGCCCTGGTGCAGCAGTACCAAAAAAGAGCAATAGCAATCGTCCTGGTTTGGCATTTCCCCCCTCCCAGCGACGATGCGAACCAAAGTTCTAAACCGAAAGCGAACTCACGGGAAAGCGATCGAAACCGGACTCTGAATCCATGGTTCAGAATCCGGCCCATTGATTTTCGTTTCCGTCACTTTCAACCAGAACCGTCTCTATTTTGCTTCAGCGGTGTAGGTTTGCCGTAGGCTGCTGCTCCCTCAACCGAGGATCCTTGGGAATGACCAACAGTTGGGGCAGTGGATGGGACAGTGAATAGGGCAGTGATGAGAACAGCGAAAATGCCCACATGGCCTCGCCATAGCCCCGCTATCGTCCCGATCGGGTCATCTCGCCTACACAGCCGCAGCCAGGGGCAGAGACTCGGTAATTAGGGTTGCTTTGGGGCTGACATCTCGCAAGGATTTACCCATCACTTCCGCTGGTAGGCAAATTAGACCATCGCCGTGGGTGCTAATCAGACCGCGCTTCCGCAGTTTCCCCATCAGGCGGGTCACGGTCACTCGCGTTGAGCCGATCGCACTGCCAATTTGGGCATGGGTTAGCGTCCAGGGCAAGTAATAGCCATCGTCACAGGTTTGACCAAACTCCTCAATCAGGAGGGTCAGATAACCCAACAGGCGATCGATCGTGCGGCGTTGGCCCAAGGTGCTCAACCAAAGCAGCTTCCGTTGGTGCTGTTGACGGAACGCATCCAGCACTTCGCGGCGGAAGTGGGGCCAGTTTTCCAAGTCGTTCCAATACATCCACAGCACACTGGTGCGATCCACATGGGCGTAGCTTTGGAGCGCGAAGGGCGACTGGGCAATGATTTCAAAGGGCTGCCCAGGCCCCACAAACCCCAGAAAAGCCTCATCCATTGCGGGATCGAGTCCGTCCTCGTCTTCATCTTGATCCTGAATGGCAGCCGTGGCAGTCATGACCGACGAGCCAACCAGTCGCACCGCACCGCGCTCTACGAGATACAAGAGGCCCGGGCGAGTGGGAATCTTTTCATCTTTGCCGAAAGTGCGGCAGCGGTAGTGATCCTGGGCCCAATCCAGCACACGCTGCCAAGTCAGGAAGGGGCGATCAAATTCGGACTGCGTCAGAGGCGAATACATGACAGGAAACCCAGTGCAAAAGGGACAGCGATCGAACGTAGATAGCCCAAGGGATCACCCGTATCATAACCGTGAAAATACGGAGGCCCCATTCCTGAAACAGCTCGTTTACATTGCACCCAAAATCTCATGGGTTCTAGTTTCGGGCTGCTGGTTTCGATTTGGGATGGAGGATGTATCAAAGTTCCATTGCTGCCCAGTATATTCAAAACTCGGGAAAAACTCGGGTAGATATCTGCCCAATTTTTTCACAGTTTTCCTGGGCTTAGTCAAACAAGCCACAATCCCTGATCTGGGTGGCATGAACTGCTCGATCGGCCGGTTGGGTTTGCTGATTTGACATTGACTTGGCCAATTTGATCTCGATTTATTTCATCGGTTTATATCGATGAGTAGATATTTTGGGTAATATTTTGAGAAAACCGCCTTAGTTCAGTTGGTTCCTTTGGTTCCTTGGATCGATACAACGCGATCGGGGGGCGATCCACAGGATTTGCGCCGACTCAGCCCCAAAATCATGACGCGCGAAAAAATTTCTCAAGTGCCCCAACCCTTGATGGGGACGGGTTTCCATGACAAGGACGTGAATTTCTGATGGATTTTGGGTGGCGATGGGGTGACAGATTCAAATTCCTCGGCTATCATTCTGGTGGTGTGTGAGGAGCGAACCAGTAAGAGTGCCGAGACGAAACACGGACAGTCGTCGGCACTCTTTCTGATCAAGGGGTATATTCAACCCATCGAAGCCGGCCACCAAAACCGATCGAGATGCAGTCGATCGA
The DNA here is from genome assembly GCF_014698235.1 of Limnothrix sp. FACHB-406. Taxonomy (NCBI): domain Bacteria; kingdom Bacillati; phylum Cyanobacteriota; class Cyanophyceae; order Pseudanabaenales; family Pseudanabaenaceae; genus Limnothrix; species Limnothrix sp. FACHB-406. Next base: position 185,680 of record NZ_JACJSP010000005.1, read on the forward strand.
GACAAAATTAATCGAGAAAAATCAATAATGCTGATTTTGTCGTCCCAGCCTTCAGCACTTCAAGAAAAAGGCGGTTTGCGACAAAGCACTTTGACGGCTGGTTCATCGTGATTCAGCCTCTGAAGATTGATTTCCTGAAAATCATTTTCCTGAGCGTACTTTTCCTGCGAATAATTTCCTGAAAACGCTGAATGCCTGGAGGCTTCGGCGATTTTCTGTGGCGATCTTTCAACGGGGCGATCAGCTTAATCAGGCAATTGGTTTAGATCACTATAACCCTTGCTGTTGTTGGGTTTCGCGCCTCAATCCAACCTACAAGATGATCGTTGATCAGTCGATCTGGAGGAAAGGGGTTTTCGTGAACGAGGTCTGGTGAATTCAATTAGGCAATTGGTCTAGCGATTAGCTGATCTTGACTATTCGATTAGTTGATCAAATTAAGCAATGGGTTGAGGACGTGGAGTTGAGCCACAGAATGAGAAACCGGCCCGTGCAAAATGACCGCGGCCCCTGGCAACAGGTTAACGATCCCCCGAGGACTTGGTGGGGGTGAGGTTCCGGATCGGAAACCCACACCCGAAGCACGGGAAATGGGGCGATCGGCCCGCACTGTGGGTCATAGAGTCTCGATCGGGGTCTGTCTCAGACGGGGTTAATTCGTAACGAGGGGTGGACAATTGTAAACTTCGCGTTAGAATTGCGCCAAAATACTTGCTTCAAACCACCACGATCTTCATTTTTCTTCAATAAACCTATGGCTAGTGCGTCTTCTGTGGTAAGTAAACCGGCGGCGGCAGAGGCAGTGCAGTTGCCCTTCGATGTCAAGCAACAAATTGAGTTCCTGCACCTGCAAGCGGATATCGAGTCCCTGTTGCAACAGTTGCAAGCCCTTTCGCGGCAGCGTCTCGACTCCTAAGGTTCTTTGCTCCGTTAGGTTGGTTATCCGCCTAGTTCAGTCCATCCTGCGATCGCGGCTTTGGTTCGTTCAATACCCAACTGTGGGTCTGCCATGCCTGCTCAACACTTGAGCGATCGCCCTGGAATACTGTGCTGGGCGGTTTATTTTTTCACCTACGCAAATTGGAGTCCACCTCCAAACAGCAAATCCGAAAGATCCGGCGGAGCAGCTCGGAATCCTTCGGATTTTGGGAATGATTTTGGATCTGTTTAGATCTCTATTTGGATCTATTTGGATCCATTTAGATCTGTCTAGATTTGCCTGGCTCTACTGAGAATTTCTGAGCCAGAAGCCCTAGCGCTGGTCGATCGGCTCTGGCGCTGGTTGGTCTTGGGCTTCGGAGTTGGGGTTGGGGGCGATCGACTCTGCGGTAACCGTTTCCGTTTGCACGGACTCCTTGCGCACCGAGAATCCCCAAATGAAGGTGATGGCGATGAAACTGATCGTCATCCAATCGGGCGGAACCCAAAGATCGACCCCCAAGGCTCCCTCGATCGCCTTCAAAAACAGACGCGCACCGACAAACCCAACGGTGACGTAGCCAGCGGCCGCCAGGTTTTCATACTCATCCAACCAACGGATAAACAGCCCTGCCATGAAGCGCAGGGTGATGATTCCCAGGGTTCCCCCCGTCAGCACCAGCCAGGTGTGGTCAGAAATGGCGATCGCGGTGGTGACGCTATCCAGGGAAAAGGCCAGGTCGGTGAAGGCAATGGTGGGAACGGCTTGCCAAAGATTTTGGAACCGAAATGCCTTGTGGCCCTCGCCATCGTCGTCATTTTCCCCCGTGAAAAACTTGAAGCTGAGCCACAGGAGATAGAGGGCCCCCACCATTTCAATTTGCCAATAGCGGATCACCCAAGTGGCGAGCAAAATCAGGGCAATGCGCAGAATGAAAGCTGCCACTAGCCCAAAATTTAAGGCCCGGGTGCGTTGTTGGGGATCCTGCAATCCTTGGGCGATCGCAGCGAGGGCGATTGCGTTGTCTGCCGAGAGCACGGCCTCCAACGCCACCAACACCAATAACAACAGCGCGGTGTCAACGCCAAAGCTGGGGTAAAAGTCGAGGAACTGATCGAGCATTTCGGGCCAATGGTCTGATGGCAAATTTTGCAACTCCTACTAGCCTAACGCTGTTATTACGCCTTGTAACGAACCTATTCCTGAATTGAGCCGGGTGGTTGAAAGTAGTGAAGTCAGTCCCTTTAACATCTGGAGTCTTTAGAGCGATGCTTTCGGATACGCAAGTTTACGTCGCCCTAGTTATTGCCATCATCCCCGGCATTCTGGCTTTCCGCCTTTCGACCGAACTGTACAAGTAAGTTCGAGTCCGTTCGAGTCCGTTGATCGGCAGCTAATCAACAGCTCTCGATCATTGAGTTCTTGGTCTTGGGGGGTCGCGATCGCGAGCCTGTTCAAGATCGGTTGAGCAAACCCCCAGTGGCGATCGCGACCGGGGGTTTATCATGTTTGGCTGCCGATCCCTGGCGGGCGATTGGGTGGCTGATGGGTTCTGAGCAAAACGTTCTTGAAGAAAGCACTCATCAAGAAAGCGTCCATGAACAAACCGCTGATGAACAAACCGCTAGTGGGGCGGAAATACTGAGGGCGATCGAGCCAGCGCGTTACCCTAGAGGCGAAAACCATCAAGAATTGTGAAGCCTGAGGAGTTTGCTGGATGTCTTCGCCACCTCCGAACTCGATCGCCCCGTCCTCGTCCGCAGCGGATCCCCAACCCCCGATCGCCCCAGAACTCCCCCTCCCCAAAACCTACCGAATTTCAATTTTGATTCGGCTCACCCTGGTTTTGCTTTATGGGGCCCTAACCCTTCCGCTGCCCTTTCTGACCCAGGTGAATGGGGCAGCCAACGATCCGAGCATTTCCCCAAGCATTTCGCCCTCGACACTGTGGGTTGGCCTGGCGATCGGGCTGGTGTTGTTGTGGGGGGCCTTATCTGAACAGGTGGAGCTAACCACAGAAGGGATCCGCGTCACCTATCCCGTTTGGTTTCGCTGGCTGATTCGCAAGGGTTGGTTTTTGCCCTGGAGCGATATCCAAGCGCTGAAACCCAAAACGACCGGTCAAGGTGGCTTGGTTTACTACTTCCTGAGTCGATCGGGCGAAGGCTATTTGCTGCCCATGCGGGTTGCGGGCTTTTCCCGTTTGGTGAAGCAAGTGCAAGGACAAACGGGCCTTGATATGCGTGATGTCAGGCCCTTGGCGCAACCTTGGATGTACATTGCCCTGCTGGGTTGCGCCCTGTTGCTATTGCTATGCGATGTGTGGGTGATTGCCACCTTGCACCAAGCCTAGGGGCACGGCAGGTCAAAAGGGCCAAGTCAAATTCTCTTTAACTTTTGCCCTGCTGAGCTAATCGCTGAGGAGTTACTAAGTGTTGGTTTTGTCGAGCACCCCGTTGAGAAAAATATCAGCAATGCCTTCAGCCATTTCCTGAAGTTCTCGGGGGGAAATATTCGGCTCCATAATTGTCAACTCGCTGAAGCCGGCGATCGCGAACATGCCCAAAAAGACCCGCGCAATGATGCGGGGATTCATGGGGCGATAAATTCCCCGATCGATCGCAGTTTGGAAAAAGGCTTCGGTCACATCCATCATTTTGGCAATCACCTCCACCTGGATCCGATCGCGCAATTCTGGGTGAAATTGAGCTTCCATGAAACAAACCCGCATCATGTCGGCGTTTTGCTTCAGGTTGCTCATCCGCTTGCGCATCACTTGCGAGATGGCTCGATAGCTGGCCATTTCGCTGAGTTCCATCAACAGGTCTGTTAGGATTTCGACCCAACCTTGGGTGGCAATTTCCACCAAAATCGATTTTTTGTGATCAAAATGCCGAAACAGGGTTCCTTCGGCCACGCCAGCCGCCCGGGCCAGGTCGCGGGTGGTGGTGGCATCGTAACCCTGGCGGGCAAATAGCTGCTGAGCCGCTTGCAGAATGCGGGTGCGGGTTTCAGTTTCAGAAGGGGATGGGCGGTGAGCGATACGCAGCATGGCTAGGACTCCTTGGACGCAAGCCAGTGGGATTAGGGGTGCAAAAAGGGGTGATCGACCATTAGGAAAAAAGATGGGTGAACAACAGAAGGTCAAGAGAAAATGGCAAGGGGCTAATTGATCGCTATTGTCAACGGGGCCAGGGGCTACTGGGTCTGGAATTAAGGGAACGTTATAAAACTGATCCTTTGCCTACCGAAGTTCATGATTCCGTAAGTTTCGGCCGATGGCTTTGAATTACCCATGAAATCCGGCGGCTCGACTATGCTGGAAGCTGCTCGCCAGCTTGGGTCACCAGGCTGGTGTTTCAATCAAGGCAATATTTCTTTAAATTTGCCTGAGGCGGGTGCGGCTGTTCTCCACCTTTAAACGCTCTTTGAACGCGATCGGCACTGTAATTCTCACTTCAACATATACCCACGATTGGCAGGCATGTTGTCAGGCATAAATCACGGCAAATGGCAGCAGTTAGGGCGATCGGGCGATCGCTTGGCATTGGTGCATCATCTGGGACAAGTCCTGCGGGATCAGGGTTTGGGCCTTGTCCGGGCGATCGGGCTGGTGGCCGGCTTGGCGGGTCTCACAGGATCCCTGTGGTTGGGTTCCGGTGTGGTTTCGGCGGCCTGGGCCCTGGACACATCGCCATGGTTCTCTGGGCCATCCATGACGACTGTTGCCCCCGATGCTGCTTCTAAAGTCATTTCTACTTCCCCCACGTCTGAGCCGATGAGCGGCCCGGTGGTTAGCAACGTGATCAGCAAAGACGTAACGACGGCGGGGCTGAATGGCCACTCGGCCACAGCCAAGGCCGCATCGATTAAGCCCTACCTCGATCGGGTGCAACAGCAAATCACTGAATTCACCCTCAAGAACGGGATGAAATTCATTGTGCTGGAGCGCCACCAGGCTCCGGTGGTGTCCTTCATGACCTATGCCAATGTGGGCGGTGCGGAAGAGCCGGACGGCAAAACAGGCGTGGCCCACTTTCTGGAGCATTTGGCTTTCAAGGGATCCAGCCGGATTGGCACAACGGATTTTGAGTCAGAAAAGGCGATTCTCGATCGAATGGATGCCTTGATGGCCCAATACGAAACGGTGCGCGACCAGGGCAAAACCGCCGAAGCCCAACAACTGCGCCAACAGTTGCTGGCCTTGGAACAGCAGGCCCAACCCTTCGTGAAACAAAACGAGTTTGGGCGGTTGGTGGAACAGGCGGGCGGCGTGGGGTTAAATGCCACCACTTCTGCGGATGCCACGCGCTATTTCTACAGTTTCCCAGCCAATAAGCTGGAGTTGTGGATGTCGCTGGAGTCAGAACGCTTCCTGGATCCGGTGTTTCGGGAGTTTTATAAGGAACAGGATGTGATCCTGGAAGAGCGCCGGATGCGCACGGATAACTCCCCGATCGGGAAGGCCGTGGAAGTGTTTTTGGAATCAGCCTTTAAGGTTCATCCCTACCATCGGCCGGTGATTGGCTATGACGAAGACATCCGCAACCTGACCCGGTTGGATGTGCGCCGTTTCTATGAGGCCCATTACCCGCCCAATAATCTGACGGCGGTGGTGGTGGGGGATGTGGTGCCGACGGAGGTGAAGCGGCTGGCGGAAATTTATTTCGGTCGATTCCAACGGCGGCCCCTGCCGAATTTGCCAATTCCGGTGGAGCCGCGCCAAACAGCCACGCGATCGGTCAATTTGCAGCTTGAATCTCAGCCTTGGTACTTGGAGGGCTATCACGCACCGGCCAAGACGGATCCCGATTATGTGGTCTATGAGGCGATCGCTAGTTTGCTGTCGGATGGGCGCACTTCTCGCCTTTATCAGTCGGTGGTGCAGGAAAAGCAATTGGCCCTCTCGATCGCGGGTTTATACGGGTTTCCGGGCGATCGCTACCCGACACTGATGCTGTTTTATGCCCTGAGTGCGCCGGATCATTCTGTGGATGAAATTGCGGTGGAACTGCATCGCCAACTCGATCGCCTGAAAAATGAGCCGGTGAGCGAGGCGGAACTAGAGCGCGTGAAAACCCAAGCCAGGGCCAACCAACTGCGGGCGATCGACTCCAACAGCACCATGGCGGCCCTGCTGGCGGAATATCAAGCCAAAACGGGCAATTGGCGCAATTTGTTTGCGGAGCTAGATCGAATTGGCTCGATCTCGCCGGCCGATGTGCAACGGGTGGCTCGCAAGACCTTCACCCCTGAAAATCGCACGGTGCTGAAGCTATTGCCCAAATAGCCTTTGGGGCGATCGGTTGAGGAGGCTGAATGGTGCAAAAGTTGCCCATTCAGTCACGATTCAAACGCTCCCAGCCAGCAGCGGCGATTCAACAAGTGGCGATCTACAAAGCGGCGATCCAAACGCTGTCGCCCAATAGCCAGCATTCCAACATCCAGGATCCAGAATTCAAGATCCAGAATTCAAGATCCAGAATTCAAGATCCAGAATTCAAGATCCAGAATTCAAGATCCAAAATCGAGAACAAAACGCAAGGCGCAAGGTTCATTGAGGGTACAGAGTAGCCATGAAGGTTTTTCGTTCGATCGGGGCGCGCCGTTCCCCGCACCAGTTCGCAGCCCAGCCTCGGCGCGATCGGCGCTGGCGCTGGTTAACCATTGCCCTTTTAGTGGGGTTGTTGGTGTTGGGAGTGCGACAGCCGGCCGTGGCTGATACCCCCCTGCACTACACGGAGTTGCAATTACCGCCGCCGCCGGAGGTAAAGCTGCCGGATTACGATCGCTTCCAATTGCCCAACGGCCTGACGGTCTATTTGGTGGAAGATCATGAACTGCCACTGGTTGGGGGCCGAGCCATTGTGCGGACGGGATCCCGGTGGGAACCGGAAGACCTGGCCGGCTTGGCCGACGTGGTGGGGGATGTATTGCGATCGGGGGGTACTCAGCAGCATGATGCCGCCACATTGGATCAACTCCTGGAAGACCGGGCCGCCTCGATCGAGTCCGGCATTGGCATTGCTTCCGGTAGTGTCAGCTTCAGCGCCCTCAGCGAGGATTTGGAGTCGGTCTTCGGCTGGTTCACGGAAGTGTTGCGATCGCCCGCCTTTGCCCCGGAAAAAATTGCCCTCGCCAAAACCCAACTGCGGGGGAACATTGCCCGGCGCAACGACGACCCCGACGGCATCGCCAGCCGTGAATTTGACAAATTGCTCTACGGAGCCAACAGCCCCTACGCCCGCACGGTGGAATATGCCACGCTCGATCGGATCGATCGCCCGGCCGTGGAGTCGTTCTATCGGCGCTATTTCGTTCCCCAGAACATCATCTTGGGCATTTCCGGGGACTTCGATCGCACAGCCATGCGCCGCCTGATCGAAGCCCGCCTGGGCGACTGGCAGCCGGGCCCCAACCGTGAAAATCCGCTACCCGCCGTCAGCCAAGTGCAGACCAGCGGCGTGTTTGTGGTTGATCGGCCCCAGCTCACCCAAAGCTCCGTTGTTCTGGGTCACCTGGGCGGCCTCGTCAGCAACACCGACTACCCCGCCATGGCCGTCCTCAATGATGTGCTGAATGGCTTTGGGGGTCGCCTGTTTAACGAACTGCGATCACGCCAGGGCCTTGCTTACTCGGTCTATGGCTACTGGAGCCCGAATTATGACTTTCCTGGCACTTTCCAAGCCGGTGGCCAAACTCGTTCCGAAGGAACTGTGCCCCTAATTCAGGGCTTAAAGGCAGAAATTGCCAAAGTTCGTAGCCAACCAATTAGTAATCAAGAGTTGAACTTTGCCAAGGAATCAGCCCTCAATTCCTTCATTTTCAACTTTGCTGACCCGTCTCAAACCCTCGGCCGATTAATGACCTACGATTACTACGGTTATCCTTCTGATTTTATTTTCCGCTACCAAAAAGCCGTTCAAGCTACCACCATTGAGGATGTGCAGCGGGCAGCACAGACTTATCTAAAACCTGATCAATTGGTGACCTTGGTGGTGGGAAATCAGAAGTCAATTCAGCCACCACTCAATCAATTAGGACAGCCGGTAACCGCTTTGGATGTCACAATTCCCGGTGTACCAACTGGCCGCAATTCTTGACCTATTTGGTTCACTCAGCCTGAGTTGCAATCAAAACTGTAGTGTTACCAAGAACCACAGGGGCAAGGGGCTTAAGCCCCTTGTCTGGTTAGGTCGATTTTAGTTGGTAACGTATCAAGTTTGATTGCTCAAGTTCGATCGCTCAGGTTTGGTTCTTCAGAACTTTCTGAGAGTTAACGAGCTGCATTGGTTGCGGTTAACCATTGGGAAAACGGTTGGGTAAATTGCTCAAGGCTGAGGCAATGAATCCGATCGCTCTGGGTCGCCTGGGTGCGATCGCTCTCGGTGTTATAGCCCCAATTGGCTAGGAATAATTCCACTCGATCCAAGGCCGGTTCTTGGATCACTTTATTCAGGGTTGGCAGCATATCTTCCACAAACCAAATATTAGACTTTTGCCCAGTCCACTGCTTTAAGGTGCTGGCTTTCGGTTGACGAGTTGCCTTGCCAAAGATTGCTAAGGATTGATGATGAACCCCTGCCCGATCGAGCAGTTGCCGCACAAACCGCTCTTCCTTGGTGGTAATAATCACAACCTCTAAAGAAGAGTAGGCATTAGCTGGATTAAGCCAGGTTTTTAATTGCTCAATCACCCCTGGAAAAAAGCGATGCAACGCCAACCAGCCGTCCAAATCTTCCCGAATCCATCGATCGCGGTTGCTGTCTAATTGTTGTGAAAGTTGGGCCGCTGTTAATTGATCGCGTTGCACAATGGTCTCTGCAATCGATCTCCAATGGGATTGAATGTCCGCGATTGAATGCCCATCCACCAAGGCTTGAATTAAAACGGGCATTTCCCAACCTGTTTCGATTACGGGCCGGAGCCGATAAAACGATTCCGCTAGCTCTGGGGCGATCGGGTCAGCGAATTGCCACAGTTCCTGATGGGTTTTGCGAGCAATTTCAAAATATTCCAACAGTCCATCACAGAGCACCCCATCAAAGTCCAAAGCTAATAAATCGGGTGACAGGATGGGTTCAGAACTAGAGATCATAGGTTGATTGGCTTAATGCTAATTGGGGCAAGACTAAACTGGAAATTTGGGGTTGATTAGCTTAATGCTAATTGGGACAAAACTAGTTGAATTAATACCAAAAAATCGTGATTTACAAATCAGCAATGTCATCGGCAGAACTGGGCAAAGCTGCTCCACAACGACGGCAATAGCTGGCATCTGGGTCATGAAAAATCAGACCGCAGCGATCGCAAGCGTTCCGAATTTTATCGTTGGTGTTCACAAAGCTCTTGATCAAGTCACTAATTTGCCAAGGAATAATGGCAATTCCTGACAAAATCATCAAAACAGTGACCAATTTTCCCACCTTGGAAACGGGTGTAATATCGCCATAGCCCACGGTGGTCATGGTAACCACCGCAAAATAAAAGGCATCTAGGAAATTTTCAATGACGGTAGGATTTTTGGGATGTTCAACCTGATAAATCAAGCCAGAATAAATAAAAACAATGGAAAAAAGAGTAAACAAAATACGAGTGATAATCAGGCGATCGTCCGCCGCCAGCCATTGGGGAAGGTAGCGGCGATCGAGAAAGCGCACCAGGCGCAACACTCGAAACCACCGCAACAATCGCAAAAACCGCACATCCCAAAACCCAATCAGCAGCGGCGCGATCGCGATCGCATCAATGATCGCGTAAGGACTAAAAACATAGCGCCACTTCTGTTCTGCGCACCACAGCCGCAGGGCATATTCCACCGCAAACACCCCGGCCAACATGCGGTTGCCTACGGTCAAAACCATCCGCAATTGATCATCAATTGTGAAGGTTTCAATTACGAAGGTCACGGCCGACAACAGAATTGAAACGGCAATGGCCCCGTTCACCCAACGGCTCAGGGGCGTTTCCAAATCATCCAGAACTGCGATCACTCGCTGTTGAACGGGAGTGCGCGATCGCCCTGCTTCTACTGCCGTCATGGGGCTAGTTGGCGGCGGCGGAATCACTATTTCCGCCATTCCCACCGCCTTTGGTCAAGTCCTCAAGGGTGTTCAAAATCAACCGCTTGGCTTGCAAACGCCATCCCCACTTTTGCACCGTCCAGGCGGCCAAGGTTCCGGCAATCACAAACACAAAGGCGGCCGGCTGTTCCATGGACACACCAATCAGCAACCCAAGACCCGTCACCCCCCAAAAGGGCAGGGCGATCGACTGGCGCTGTTTCTCCACAAACTCCGCCAATTGTCCCCCTTCAGCCAACTCCGCTTTTAATTGCTCCTTGGCTTGGCGTTGTTCGGCAGCCGAGAGGGTCAGACCAATTTTGCGGCGCAATTTTTCGACCTTGCGGGCATCAGTGCTGAACTCAGTGAGTTCGTCTTCGGCCATCACAATCAAACGTTCAACGGAATTCATGATCTCGGGGTGGAATTTAAATCTGGGGTGGAATTTAAGGAGTTGGCAGCCTTGGGGAGCCATGGGAACTGAAAGCCAGCAACATAACCCAAGCCTAGGATCGACAATAGTGCAACTTGCGTGCAATTGGCGGGCAATTGACTTGTCCCCAGCGGGCAACCAAGCCACCTTTAGGCAAGCTTTGGGCGATCGGGCCCGGTTCCGGCCCGGAAGGCCCCAGCCAAGCCATAATAGAAGCCACTGCCCAAAGTGAGTGCTCGCAAGCGTTCCAGCGAACTGAATCCGCAACCGCGTTATGACTGACTGGCTGACCGATGCTCGTAACCGACTGACTGAGGCGATCGCCCGCTACCGCGATCGGGTGGACTTTTTGGCCATCCGCCTCGAAGAATCTCAGGGAACCGATATTCTGCTGCGCGGGGGTCGCCTGGAAACCCTCAGCGAAAGCGTGGCGATCGGGGGGCAAGTGCGGGCTTGCCACAAGGGCGGTTGGGGCTTTGCCAGCTTTAACCGACTGGATACCCTTCTGGAACGATTGGAAGAGGCGATCGCGGCGGCCCATCTGGTGGGGGATGATGAAACCCTCCTGGCTTCGGTCGCGCCGGTTCAGACCACCTGCACCTTGCCCTTGGCCGGCACTGATCCCCGGCAGGTGTCCCTCTCGGACAAAAAGGCCCTTTGCGACCACTATGCAGAAATTTTGCGCGCCGTTGACGGTCGCATCGCCACCACGATGGTGCGCTACGGCGACAGCACCCAACGCACCCTGCTAGCCACCTCCGAAGGCACAATGCTGGAGCAATCCTGGGTGGATATGGAGATGCGGTTTGCGGCCACGGCCCGCAATGGCGAAACGGTGCAAACGGGCCGGGAAACCACCGGCTCCCGCAACGGCTATGAAGACCTGACCCAATTAGATGACCAGGTGCGCGGGGCGGCCCGGCGGGCGGTGGATGCCCTGTCGCTCCCTTCGGTGAAGGCCGGAACCTATACGGTGGTGATTGACCCAATCTTGACGGGTTTGTTTGTGCATGAGGCGTTTGGGCATTTGTCCGAAGCCGATATGGCCTACGAAAATCCCGATTTGCTGGAAACCATGAGCCTGGGTCGCCGCTTTGGCCCCGAAAATCTGCAAATTTTTGATGGTGCTGCACCTGCCGGCCATCGGGGCAGCTATGCCTACGATGACGAGGGCACACCGGCCAGCACCACCCAATTGATCACCAACGGCGTGTTGACCGGGCGGCTCCATTCCCGGGAAACGGCAGGCCGACTGGAGGAACAACCCACGGGGAATGCCCGCTGCTTGAACTATCACTACGCCCCGATCGTCCGGATGACCAACACTTGGATCGAGCGTGGCGAAACGCCCGCAGCGGAGTTGATCGCCGGGATCGAAGAGGGGGTTTATGCACGCAACTGGTTGGGCGGCATGACCAACGGCGAAATGTTCACCTTCACGGCCGGCGAGGCTTGGATGGTGCGCAACGGCGAACTGGCCGAGCCGGTGCGGGATGTCACCCTGTCGGGCAATGCCTTCAAGACCCTGGCAGATATTGAGGCGATCGGGGACGACTTCTATTGGGATGAGTCCGGCGGTTGCGGCAAGGGCGGCCAAAGTGGATTACCGGTTGGTTGCGGTGGCCCCAGCCTGCGGATTCGCAATGTGGTTGTGGGTGGTGAAGCGGCCTAGGGGCTGTCGTTATCGCCTAGGGGCAGGCTGAAGCGGCTGATTTTTCATGCCTCGATCACATCGTAGACAAGGGGCTTAAGCCCCTTGCTGCTCACGGTCTCTCAACGGCAACATCAGGATTTTGGGAATTTGGCAACGGTTCCAAGGCCTTTGGGTTGCCAAAACGGCTCTCCAAACCTGATTGAACGTTTTAGATTTGTCGTGCCACCACTGTCTATCAGTTTTGGCTTGAGTTAGGAATCGCTTAAGGATGCAATCGCCGATGGTCGCCACAGCAAGGGTTAGCAGCGGATCGCCCACGGGTTACATGGCTCCCGGTTGGGCAGAGGAATATCGATCGCACCGAGCCCGGTTGCTGGAAAAAATCGGCTCCGGCGTGGCCATTTTCCGCAGTGCGCCCCATGCGGTGATGCACAACGATGTGGAATATAACTACCGCCAGGACAGCGATTTTTATTACGTGACCGGGTTTGATGAACCAGCGGCCGTAGCGGTGCTAGCTCCTAACCACGAGGAACATCAATTCATCTTATTTGTGCGTCCTAAGGATCGGCTGGCGGAAACTTGGTCGGGCCGGCGGCTGGGGGTGGAAGCGGCCAAAGAGGCGATCGGGGCAGACGTGGTTTACCCGATCGAAGAGTTAACCGCCAAGCTGCCGCAATACCTGCAAACGGGCGATCGCATCTTTTACAGTCTGGGTCATGATCCCCAGTTCGATGCGCAGATTCTGGATCTGTGGAAACAGCAGCGCCGGAGCTATTTCCGCAAAGGGCGCGGCCCGGTAGCCCTCGAAGACCCGATCGCCCGCCTGCACCAACTGCGAAACATCAAGTCCCCGTTGGAACTGGCGGCCATGCGCCAAGCGGCCGACATCGCCGCCGAGGCCCACCAGCGGGCCATGGAGATGGCCCGGCCCGGCGTTTGGGAATATGAAGTGCAAGCGGAACTCGATCGGCTTTGTCGATCGCGTGGTGGTTGGGGGCCGGCTTACCCGGCGATCGTCGCTGCCGGGGAAAACGCCTGCATCCTGCATTACGTGGAAAACAACTGCCAACTTCAAGATGGCGATCTGTTGCTGATCGATGCCGGTTGCGCCTACGGCTACTACAACAGCGACATCACCCGCACCTTTCCGGTGAATGGCCGCTTCAGCCCCGAGCAACAAACCCTCTACGAGCTAGTGTTGGCGGCCCAGATGGCGGCGATCGCAGCGGTCAAACCTGGTGATCCCTACAGCAACGTCCATGACGCGGCCCTGAAAGTCCTGGTTGAAGGTCTACTAGACTTAGGGCTGATGGTCGGCAGCGTAGAACAAATTATTGAAAAAGAACTCTATCGCCCCTTCTATCCCCACCGCACCAGTCATTGGCTGGGATTGGATGTGCATGACGTGGGGGTCTACACCTATGGCGATGATCCCTGCTATCTCCAGCCGGGCCAGGTGCTGACGGTGGAGCCAGGCCTCTACATTGCCCCGGACATCGAACCGAAGCAGCCCGGCGAGGAAGATGATTGGCCCGCTCAACCGGAAGTGCCGGAACAGTGGCGCGGCATTGGGATTCGGATTGAGGATGATGTATTGGTGACCGAGGGTGGCCATGACGTGCTGACGGCCGCTGTGCCTAAACAGGTTGCTGATCTGACTTGGGGCAATGGCTAGGCGGAAGCCAATCAGGTTGGATGGACGGGCTGATCGCTCCAGTGAGGTAGCTGGTCCGTTCGACTTGGAATCTGTCAAGCCCTAAAATGTAAAGAATTAAGAAAAACTTCTGATTTCCCGATCGATCCAGAATCGCGGATGGGTACGTTTGGGCTAAGTGCTTAGATCTTCCCTCAAGCCCTAGGCGATGCTCCGGTTTGGTTGCTCCCCTGAAGCGCGACACTTCAAGGCTGCAAGCCGATAATTTTTGGGCGGTTCAAGCACAGCCACCTGGCGTGGTTGGGATGGAACCGATTCGGAGCGCCGCCGGTCTAGGGACAGTGAGTCATGTTGGGGTAGCGAGAAACCGTTCTGAGATTGACGGTCACTCTCCAACGCCCCGCCCTTTGCTGTAATGGGTGTGTTTCGGGTCAGTTTTTCAAGAACTCTCAGGCCAAGTTGGTAGAGCCAATATGATGATCCTGCGGCGGCTAGTTTTGGCTATTTCGTTCCAATTGGGACGAACGATCGCGCAGTTCCAGCGACTGTTGCATCGTCGAGGGCGATCGGGCGATCGACCCCAAATCCTGGCTTCTAATCCCTATTGGCGACGGCTGCGATCGCAAGCGGGCTTCGTGTTGCCAACCACGGCCCTGTTGCTGGTGGTGGTGGCCCTTACGATTACTGCTCTCTCGTTGCGCACCCTCAACCGCACGGATCAAGTCGCAGCCGATCGGGCCCAAAAGGTGATCTACAACGCCGCCACCCCCGCAATCGATCGCGCCAGAGCGAAGCTTGAAAAGCTTTTTAGCGGAGAAGACCCAAGAATTACGACTAATGGCGTGCCCTCCGAAAAATACTTGCTCAGTATGTTGCTGAACAAAAACCTAACTGGCAGCAGCGCGTTTGATGCAGTTTTCAATCCTGCCCGGAATCAGTCTTACACCCTCCCTGACGAAACTCAGATTGATATGAATAGGGACGGAGAGCTAGATCCGGCCTGGCGGTTTCCCGTTGACACAAATGGTGATGGTGAGCAGGACGCTGATGTTGCCTACTCAATCGTTTTCAACTCGTTACCAGCCACTGCCAGCGGCGAGCTTGACACCGACATGAAGCGTGCTTCATTGCAAGCTCGTGTTGCAGCTTTGAGAACCCGCACAGGGCCCCTAATTCAACAAGAAGGGGCAGACAGCCCCTGCAATATCGCAGGCAAGCTGAATAAAATCAGTCCTGGCATCCTTCCTCCAATTGAAGCTGGCTGGTATCAAGACCAGAAGAAAACATCTACCCTCCGCAAGAACTTTCAGGTTGATGCAGTTGTGATTCCCCGAGCCAATACCGCTCGATCGGGAGGCGGAACAAACACCATTGCAACCCTTGAATTCCAGCAAGACCGAATTGTAGAAAAGGGGAATAAATGGGGGGCATGGTTTCGTAACGACCTAGAGCTATTCTCTGGAGCACGCTTCAACTGGAATGGAGCTATGCACACTGAAGGATCTATGTTCTGGGCTGGAGCCAGTAACCCTACACGCTTGTTTTGGGTAAGCGCCCCTTCATCCTGCCTTTACCAAGACCCGGAAGCTTCCAGCATTAGTGCCTCGCCAGCAAGCTCCTCAGGAAATTGCAAAAGCTATTCTGGTGAGGGAATTTGTAAAAATTTCCCAGGTGACCTGATTTCGAGTGCTGTGTCAGGGCCTCGCGGAAATTTTGCCGGCGATCCCAAATTATCAGTTGACTACAAGGCAACCAGTGGCTTGATCGTCCAAGGAAACAGCAACTTTACGACAGAAACTGACTCGGTAAATTTCGGAGGCAAAGCAATTGACTTAGCCCTTGATCCGCTGCTCTTATACACTGAGGATGTTAGCGTTCGCCGAAAGTCTGTTAAAGCCCGTGCGGAAAACTGGCAAAAAGCTGAAGGAGCGGAGTACGCAGAAACACGGTTCAGCGGTCAATCCCTGCCTAAACCTTATTTGGATGATTTTTACCGGGCTGACAATCGTTACGGCCCTCGACCAACCTATGGCCGTTCCTCAGAGCTGAGGATGCCCGGCACTAAAAAGGTGGGTGACAATATTACTGCCGACGAACGCTTAACCCGCAACACCAATACGGAACAACCGGCAGAAGTGGGAGCCGATGGCTACTGGGAGCGCCGCGCCATCAATGAGGGGACTCGAATCATTACCGGTCAGCGCCTAGAGCTGGAAAATCCCCTAGAAAATCCCCTGGGCTATCCCTCTCAAGCGGATGAATTTGATGCAACAACGCCGCTCCAGTCCTTACAGCGTCGTAGCTATAAAGATAATCCGGCCGCCGTCCAAGGCACGTTGCTTTTTCACAAAGGTGTTGGGCAAGGGGTAAAGCCGGTGGCTGCCCTGACGAGTACTGTTCACCCGGGGACTCCCGACACCCTGAAACAGTCGGCAACCTTTGAGAAACTTCCTATCGCGGCTGGTGTCAAGACCAAACCGGAATGGACAGCCTTTGGGGAGCGCTTTGGAGACGAATCAGAGGAACTTGCGATCGACTTTTTCCATGGCCGCGGCACGAACGGTTGGGAAATGGATGTGGATCGGCTCAATGAGCTAGTCAGTGTTAGCACTGGCCCCACCAGCACCCCGGTCAACTTAAACGCGACCTTGCGGAAAGCTTTGGAAAACCTGGCGACCTTTGCGGGGGACAAGGATGGTGCATTTCCCGCCAAGCAGGAAGCAGGCAAAACTCACCCGCTCCCGCAGTTGGTGAAGTGGGGCGACTTTAGTAATTTGCGCCGGGCCCTCTATGACACCAACAACAGTCCGGCTGATGCGACCACCCAGCAGACTGCGGCTCTGAGTACTGGAATGTTGGCTTACAACATTGCCTATTTGGATGCGATCGACTACAGCGATCCGGACTTCCAAACCACCGTTCTCGATAAGCTGGCGGAAGCCCTCGGCAAAATTGGGGACAACGATCCAGCCTGGAATAAAAAGGAAGACCCCTCCCGTGCGGATTGGCTCTCGGGAGCACGCACCGACAGCGCCAATGACCGCAAGTTGGGACGGGTTGACATTTTTCGCCCCGGAGACACCACGGGGCCCTTCTCTGTGCGGGTTTATCCAGGAAACTCCGGGCTGCGCAGTCCCTCTGACTTCAATAGCCGTAATCAGGAGGGTGCAGATTTTGTGGAAGTGCAGTTGGCTAGCCTCAAAACCCAGGGCGGTCAACCCCTGGCTAGTCCGCCCCTGCTGAAGCGGATTCCGGCTGCGGATCCGGCCCTGAAACCTGGTGAGAATCCGTTCGCGGCGACCACAGCTTCCACCGATGAAGTGACACCACTGGTTCCTCCGGAAGCCTATGTGGCGGCCTTGGCAGATAAGAGCACCAGCGGAGCGGCCCTCAACCGTTTGGACAGTAACCCCCTGAAGCCCACTGAGTTGCAACAATGGGCCAGGTTAATTGCACTCCGAGAGCAAATCCAGCGAGATCGCACCTTTGGCTTTGCCACCCACTTCGGCCGGGTCAAAAACACCGCTGGCAGCATCCCTGCGGAAACCGCCAAACATCACTACAGCTACACCGTCCAATATGACCTGACCCCCACACCGCCCTCCGGATCATTAACCGTCGGCTATGCTTTTGGCGGCCGGGTGTATGAGCAAGCCAAAACCTATGAGTTTGGTTGTGATTTCAGCAAGACAACGGGAAATAACTACTTCGGCTACGGAGTTCCTGGAACGGTTGCGGAAGAGAAGCGGTTCTTGCACTTGGCAGGTACCCTCTGCCCCGTAGAACCCGAATATCCTGCGCTGTACTATCTGTTCCCGCGGCCTCTGTCTGAAGACTTCATCGCTCACGATGCGGATGGAGATAAAACGCTGATCCCCGACTTGGAAGTGGGCACTGCTACCCTGTCTGTGGAGGTAGATCATGCCCAACCTAGGGCTACGGATCCGTTCTATGCGCCTTACGACAAGCTGTATTTCGATCCCTATCTGACGGTTGCTCAGGGTAATTTCCAGGTGCTGAGTGATAAGGATCTGGAGTCAATCATGATCAAGCCTCGGAAATTGGCTGATTGGCTGCTACCTGTGGACGACAACCTCACGCCAACGGGTAGTTGTACCAATTCAGCTCCTAACTGCTCCCAGATGTTGTTTGTGGCAGTGGACAACGATGGGGCCAAAGCAGACAAGGCGATCGAGTATCACCGGGTTGCCTTCAAGGATGCAGCCTTGATGGACGGGCGAGAGCGTCTCGTAGAGCGGGTGCTGGATATCGATATCGATATGCTGCGGCAAAAAACCTACGCTCCATCTGCCTTGGGAGATCTGTGGTTGACCTTTGGCAACCTGAAGAAGAACGAGGCAGGTGGCATCGTCTATGCATTCCGGGAGGACAATACTCGGGAAGACGCGATCGAGCGATCGCCCTCTACCACCTGGTCGAGCTACAACATAGATACCGAAAGTGCTCGCATGAGCATCGGTCGCAGCAATCCCTTGGGGCAAGATCCGCCGATCAGCGATGTAACTGGCATTAGTCCTAAACCCGTGGACTACTATGCCGATCCCGATCGACGACCCCATGGGTTCCGATTGATCAATGGTGCTTTGATTAAACGCGAAGGCGGTGGTGCTGACAATGCCAACATTTTTGGAATCTCCTTCATTACGGATAATCCTCTATTCGTGAAGGGTGACTTCAACTTGCACCGAGTGGGTGGAGTCTTGGCTGAAGAGTTCAACGCGCTTTTAAACCGGGACACTTACGGCAACTTCTATTCTCGAGGGAATCGTAGTCCTGGACAGGATCTGAACCAAGACTTTGCGAAACCTGACAAGGACACTTGGCGGCCAGTAGAGCTATTGGCTGACGCTATCACCCTACTGTCTGGCAACTACTGTGATGGCAGTATTCGCGATACCTTCCTTAGTGCTTCACCCAAACTCGCAGATTGGTATGGTTGCCAGCGGGTTGGCTCGCTTTCTTCGCCCACCACTTCGTTCTATGCCCAAAACCGTCCCCTAGAAATGTCTGATCAGGAACGGGATTTGGTGCTGGATTGGTGGCATGAAAACCGGTTTGATTTCACCAGTTCTGTGGCAGTGGATTACACTGGCAAGCCCCTACAGCGGATCAATGAAGACGCGGCCCGTCCGGAGTTTGGACGACCCGATCCCTACACCGGTAACTACCAAACAGTTCCCTTGGGCCAACGCTATGGTCGTGGTGCGAATGGTGTGTTACCCGGTGCGAGCACAACCGAAGCGAATGCCATCTTTATCAGCGGCATTGGCTCCAGCCGAGAAAACCAGAGCTATGGCGGTTTCCATAACTTCCTCCCCATGCTGGAAAACTGGGGAGGCAGTAGCTCCAGCCAGTCTCAAACCATTTCAGGAGCTTTCTTGCAGCTAAACTTCCGCACGTCCTCAACGGGCCCCTATGAGCACGATGCTTGGGAAATCAATCAGCGCCCAGTCGGCGGTCAGGATGATATTCCCTACTACCAGACCCCAAGACGACTCTGGGGCTACGACGTGGGATTGCAATATGCTCCAGTGGGCCCCATTTCCAGTCGCTTCATAACGCCAGGTGAAGCTCGGAGCGAGTTCTACAACGAACCGGAAGCCGGTGATCCCTACATCTGTGCTTTACGACGTTCAATTGAGACCACCCCTGATGGTTGCTGATAATCTGTCCCGATGAACTTGCGAGGCTTACCCGTCATGTCTAACGCCGCGTTCAATTACTGGGTTCGCCGCTGGCGCAGGCAGTCCCAAATCTCAGGCTCAGAATCTGGGCTGACGTTGCTGGAATGCATCGTGGCCTTGGTGATGATGTCTGTGGTGGCGGTGGCGATCACGCCTCCCCTATTTCTGGCAACAGCCTCGCGAGTCCAGAGCAACCGGGCAGAACAGGCCATTCAAGTAGCCCAGGGTGAAGTGGACAAAGTGCGCGTCACCATGGAGCGGGGAGATGTTCGTAGTGATTTGTCTCTCCTGCCCCAGGAAAGCAGTAACGGAGGCAATGAGTTTGAAAAAACGCCAGCACCTTCGGGGGTTCCCGATTTAAAAAATCTGGAGTCTACCCGGAATAGCTGTGATAAAGGCGTGCCGTTCGTGGGCGCTTTGGAGTTGCGGCCAGTAGATGTGGACGGTGACTGCTTGCCCGATTTCGCGGTGCAGACATTTCGTAGCCCCGCATCTGATCAAACTGCTATTCAAGGTGGTGTAGGTCTCATTCCTGTGGCTTTTCGGCTGGGGGTGCGGGTTTGGGCTTATCAGCCCATTCGGAGCGGAACTCAGCCCCTGGACATTAAAGCAGCTTCTCTGCAACTAACCAGTGGCACGGGTGAGCAGGGAATCAAGCCCTTGGCAGTGCTCTACACACAACTGGCCGTTTCGGACACCAAAGGTGCTTACGAAAAAATGTGCTATCTCCTCAACGGAGGGGCTGAAGACTGTAAGACGAAAACAAGTGGTGAAGAAACTCCATGATTACCCTTCAACGAGTCCTCAAACGAGTTAAGCGCCGTTATCAAGCGATCCAACTGGCTTATGATCCTGGATTTGTGAGTAAACGCAAAGGCGCAATCCAAAACCGTCAGCTTGATTCAACCCAAACATCTGGATTTACGCTGATTGAATTGCTAATTTCAGCGTTGATTGCAGGGCTGATTATTTCAGGTTTGTTAGGAATTGTGGTGGAACTGGTTTCGACCAACCGCCGAGAGTTGGCACGATCAGAAACTATGCGTGATATGGGAATTGCTGCGGAGTTCATGAGTAATGAACTTCGGGAAGCGATTTATGTCTACACCGGTAAATGCCTATGGGAGGGGCAATCTTCTCCCGGAGAAACTGATTATTGTCCAGGTCTATTTGGTGGCGATGGAGGCTTGGAACCGCCTAAAGACAGCCTTCCGTTGATTGCTTTTTGGAAGCTGGAGCCACTTCCTGAGAGTTGCAATTCGGACAAATGTAGCGACTACAGCTTATCAGGTAGGACTTACACTCTGGTTGTTTACTTCTTAGATAAGGGTAATGAGGATAATAAGTGGGATGGTCGTGCTCGAATCTCGCGAGGTGTTCTCAAGCGGTTTAATGATGCTGGTAATGATCAAGATCCCTTCAATGATCCGTTAGATGTAAATTTGGGTTTGACGTTGCAAACTTGGCCGAAAACGGCTGAAGGTAATTGGCCTGATAGCAATAGACCGAAGCTTGATTCTAGGCAGATTCAGGCATTGGTGGATTTTGTAGACGATACGCGGGATCAAACGCTGAGTGCGGAACGAGAATGTCCGGTACAGTACCAGGTAACCCCAAGCTTGGCTTCATTGACGGGCGACTTTGAGGGCGTTCGTAGTGTCTATGCCTGCGTTTTGGATGAAACAGGCTCCGCTGAAAGCTTGCAGGAGCTGCAACAAAACAAAGGTAACCAAAACCAGAAGGTGATCCTGGCTGTTCGAGGTAACCCCGAGGGACGTTATGGTCTAGACCGGCGCAGTTGTTCTCAGGATGCGCCAGAGGCTGGAGAAACGAATCTGAGTACGGAGCTGGGGAAAGCAACTCAACAGACTACTTGTCGCTTGGCAGCAGTCAAAACGGAAGTTTTAAACCGAGGAACGGTGAACAAGGAGCCGCAAAACTTGGTAGACCCGTAGTAAAACTATCTCCCTCGCTGCTGACCAGGGGATGCTTCTCGACTGATGGCTAACCATAGCAGGGGGAGATTTTGGGGAGCCTAGAGGAGTCTGCCTGCCCAAGAATTTTGGTGCTAGTTGTTGTGGAATCTCTAGCTAGAAAAGCGTTTGGGGCGATCGCGCGGTTTCCTGACATGGCGTGATCCCAGAAAAATCTAGGGCATTTGCGATCGTATTGCCATTTTTTAAGTTATTTTAAGTAAAGAACGAGTTAACACTCGTCTGACTGTTTAAAGCGCCCAATTTTGCCTAATCTGCCCCGCTTGCTCGGGGGGCGATCGTGCGGTTAGGGTCAACGCGTCATCCCATCAGAAAGGACGTATTGACTCTGCGGCAACACAGACGACCGCTATTCAAATAAGATTCCCAGCCGTGCAATCTAGATCGTGCTGCGGGTTTTCGGGGCTAACTGCGAGATTGGGTTTTGGTTGTTCATCCGTTACGAAGCGTACTCATGACCCTTTCCTTCCAAAGCCTCGGCCTCTCGGAAACCCGTGCTGCTCATCTGGAAACCCTTGGCTTTACTGAACCCACCCCCATCCAAGCACGCGCGATTCCCGCCTTGCTCGAAGGAAAAGATGTGGTTGGCTTGGCTCAAACTGGAACTGGCAAGACGGCGGCCTTTGGGCTGCCCATGCTGGAGCAGATTGATGATGCCAATCGCACTGTTCAAACATTGATTCTGGCCCCAACTCGTGAGCTGGCGTTACAGGTTTCCCAGGCGATCGAGAAATTTGTGGGCCCTGGTTCTCGTTTGCGAACCGTGACGGTCTACGGTGGCCAATCGATTGATCGGCAAATCAGCCAACTGCAACGGGGTGCGCAAATTGCGATCGGCACGCCCGGTCGGGTAATGGACTTGATGGATCGCGGTGCTTTGCGCCTCGACCAGGTGCGTTACTTTGTGTTGGATGAAGCCGATGAAATGCTGAATATGGGCTTCATTCAGGACATTGAAAAGATCTGTAGCTCGCTGCCCGCCGAGCGCCAAACGGCCTTCTTCTCCGCAACGATGAGTCCGACGATTCGTCGTCTGGTGGCGAACTTCCTGAAGGATCCGGTGTTTGTGACGGTGGAGCAGCCCCAAGCGACTCCCACCCGAATTGAACAGGTGCTGTATACGGTTCCCCGGGGCTGCAACAAAATCCGGGCCTTGCTGCCGATCTTGGAGCTAGAAGATCCTGAGTCGGCGATGATCTTCGTGCGCACCAAGCAGGGAGCTGCGGAACTGACCGTGCAACTGCAAGCGGCTGGCTACAGCGCCGATGAATATCATGGCAACCTGAACCAAGCCCAACGCGAACGCCTGATCACGCGCTTCCGTCGGGGGCAGTTGAAGCTGATTGTGGCGACGGATATTGCTGCTCGGGGTTTGGATGTGGATCGGGTGACCCACGTGTTCAACTTCGATCTGCCCGATAACCTGGAAAATTACGTTCACCGGATTGGTCGGACGGGCCGCGCAGGTCGAACGGGGCGTGCGATTACCCTGTCTTACAGCCTGGAGCGTTACCGGATTCGGCAGATTGAGCGGCACACGCGCCAATCGATGCAGCCGGTGAATTTGCCAACCCGTGCCGAGATTGAAGCGCGCCGGATCGATCGCCTCAAGAACCGGGTTAAGGAAGCGCTGACCAGCGATCGGGTGGCCTCGTTCCTGCCGATCGTGTCGCAACTGGGTGAGGAGTACGATCCTCGGGCAGTGGCGGCGGCAGCGCTGCAAATGTTCTACGACATGGAACGGCCCGCTTGGCAAGTTGAAGGGGTCTTTGGTGACGATAACTTTGAAACTGAGCGTCCCGAACGGGGCGATCGCGGTGGCCGAGGCGATCGCGGTGGCCGTAACTACGGGGGTGGCTCCCGTCGTCGGGGTGCTGGTGGGGGTGGCGATCGCCGCCCGAACCCCAATCGTCCCCGTCCCGACGCGCCCGTGAAGATGAACGATCGCAACCGTTTCGCTCCCGTTGGCGAATAAAAGCTTAGAGTCTGTCTCTTGGTTAATGACAGACTCGTAAGTTCCAGAAAAATTCCAAAATTCCAAAGGGTCTCAAGCAAATGATTAAACGCTTGAGACCCTTTTTGTAGTCTCTACTTTTCTGGACTGTGTTTTTTGGGCAAAGACCCAATTAAGCAAAGACCAAAAATGTGATGTTGAATCTATGGTTTCCCAGAGCTACAGAGCACTGAGACAGTGACAAAATCCCTAGGAATTGACCCAACGGCGACGCAAACCCAAAGCGGCGAATCCTGCTAAGCCAAACATGAGCGACGGCTCCGGTGTGCTGCGCTCTTCGGGCACTTCACGAATTCGACCATAGAGATAGGCTTCGCTAGTTCCGCCTTCTTGGGAAATAAAGTCGGACACTAACTCACCATCGGGCGAAAGCTTAAAGCCGGATAGCTCAAGGGTGTATTCCTTGCCGTCGTAGGAGAAGGAGCGATCGCCCAAGGCGTTATTCCAACTGATTTTGTCCGCACAAGGGGTCACGCTGAAGTAAGAACAAGTGCCCGAGTTCGTGGTCTCGTCAATGTTCATTGTGAAGTTAAAGATCTCATCAGCAATTTCTGCAAAATCGAGCGTTACTGATAACCCAACGGAGTTGGCTGCATCATAAATTGGGTTGTTGAAATGCCGCAAAGTTCCTAACTGAAAAATGCTGCCGAGGGTGATGGGCGTTGCACCGACACCGGTAAATCCCAGTCCGCTGGGGCCGGCCTCGCTTGCTGGAATACCCCACCGAACTTGGTTTTCAGCGCCCACCGTCTGGAAGCCATAAAAGGGTGTTCCCGATGGAGTGCCCCAAGAGCCAGAGCTATTTAGCAGTGTTAAAGCAGCCGCTGGATTGGCCGAGGCAATCGCTGTTGCAATTGAAATAATGGCCGCAGATATGGTGAGTCGCATAGTGTTTTGATGGGTATTAAGGGTTAGTTGCTGACCCCATCAAACTAATTTGAATGAAGAAAAACGTCACGCATATTCACGAAATCTTTAAATACTGCTGTTTGTAAATTTGAATTTATTGAAAAAACACAAAGCGCTGAATTTCCCAGTTAATGAGGAATGCAGCGCTTTGTGAACTGGTAGCCTAGGCTACTGATCGCAAAGATTGACTTGACAAAATCATTTCTCGCAACTATTCAGGGGCGATCTGATCGCCTGCTGAAGCGATCGCAACAGTCGCTGATGATCGGCGGTGGTTCTGATCGCAACTCGAAAGAAGCGATCGCCCAATTCTGGGAAGCTGGAACAGTCTCGGATCAAGATCCGATCGCGCCGTAGCACTTGCTGCTGGAGCTGATTGCTGGGCAGGGCGGTTTTGACCAATAGATAATTGGCGGCGCTGGGATAGGGGATCAGGCCCGGTTGGGCTTGTAGACCCAGAAACAGTTCCGATCGGGCCGATTCCAGCCAAGTCCAGGTTTTTTCGGCAAAGGGGCGATCAGCAAGGGCGGCAAGGGCGGCGGCTACGGCTAAACCGTTAACAGACCAGGGGTCTCGCCATTGTTGCCAGCGTGTTAACCGATCGGGCTGGGCGATCGCGTAGCCTAGCCGGAGTCCCGGAATGGCGTAGAACTTGGTGAGCGATCGAATCACAATCAGGTTTGGATAGTCCTGAACCCAGTTCACGACGGTGGGTTGCTTGATCGGGCGCAAGAAATCCATGAACGCCTCATCCACCACCACCAACCCAAAACGATCGCAAAGGGGCCGCAAAAGATCGTGGCTCCACAGTTGCCCGGTGGGGTTGTGAGGATTGTTCAGCACCAAACCATAGGCGGCGCAATCGCGATTTAGCCAGTTGCCCCAATCCCAAACCCAAGGCTCCACGGGCGCGATCGGCACAATTTTGGCCCCAAATGCCCGCAAGGCTCGGCCGTAGTCAGCGAAGGCCGGCACGGGCAGCACGGTTGCGGCCAACTGACTCAAATCCCGAGCGGCCCAAGTCAAGAGTTCCGCCGCTCCATTGCCTGGCAAAATCCAATCTGGGTCGAGGTTGTGGTGCTGAGCGAGGGCCCGGCGCAATTCGCCGTAGTTTGGATCCGGGTAAGCGGCCAGGGAGGGCAAGGCGGCAGTGAGGGCGGCCAAAATGCTGGGTGGCAAGCCCCCGGGATGGATACTGGCGGAAAAGTCCAGAATTTCAGAGGGCGCACAATGGGCGATCGCGGCGGCCCAAGCCAGGTTGCCCCCATGGATTGGGTGGGAAACAGTGGTCATGGCAAAAATCCTAGCGCCAATAGCCCGATCGCCCCGCATAACCACCCCAAAAAGACCACTCGGGTCAACCCCAAAGCCGATCGCACGGTCTCCGGTTCGATCGGTCGCTGGGGGTCTCCCAACAGGGGCTTGTATTTCACTTGACCGCGATAGCGATTTTCGCCCCCCAGTTGCACCCCCAAGGCCATCGCATAGGCGCACTCGCTCCAGCCGGAATTGGGACTAGGATCCAGCGCCCCATCCCGCCGACAGCGACCCCAAACCTGCAAGGGCTTTCTTGAAATCAGGGCGATCGATCCCACGGTTAATCGACAGGGCAACCAAGTGAGGTGATCTTCCAGGCGAGCGCTGAACCAACCCAAATCCCGATGGCGTGAGTCCTTGTAGCCCACCATCGAATCGAGCGTGCTGGCGGCCTTGTAACCCAATGCCACCGCTGCGATCGCCCCAGGGCCCCACCCAAAAATTACCGTTGCCCCAGCACCCACCAAGGCCCAAAACAACGGCCCCAACACGCCATCCACGGCATTTTCCGCCACGGTTTCCAGCACAGCTCGCAAAATTTCTGGGCGATCGAGATGCTCTGTTTCCCGGCCCACGTAGCGACTGAGGCGCGATCGCGCTTCCGGCAAATCCTCACGGGCCAACGGTTCCAACACATCTTCCGCCGCATCCCGCAAGCTGCGACCCGCAAAGCAAGCCGCCACCATCACCGCCTCGACCCCTAAGCCCAAAATGGGGTTCAGCTTGCAGGCTAGCGACCCGATCGCCCCAGCCAGGGCCCCTGCGCCCCCGATCGTGGACAATGCCAGCCCCACCCCTAACCAGCGCTGAACCCGATCGGGAGTGGCCAAAGACCAAACCCAACGACGGTAGCGATCGATCCATGCCCCGATGACCTGCACCGGATGCACCCAACTCCAAGGGTCACCCACCAGCCAATCAATCACCGCCGCCAGTCCCAATACCAGGATTGATCGGGTTGGCTCTCCCATGCCAATCAATCCGTTCATTCCTAAATTTAGATAAAAAATTATCAGTAATCCAGCTTAAACCAACTCATTCGCCTATTTTTAGGATACAGCCTTTGCCTATAACAAATAGCACGATATAGTTATCAGTGTAGTGGAGTTGTCATCAGGAAAACTCATGAGTCTTTATTCGCTGAACTTGCGCCGAAAAATCGTAGAAGCTTACGAGAAGGGAGACACTTCGATTCGGAAAGTAGCAAAACAATTTTCGATTAGCCCAGAGACAGTCAGATGGCTTCTAAACCTATATCGCTCCACTGGAAGCTTAGCACCTAAAAAGTGTGGTACGAAGCGGGTGAGCATCTTATCTCAGCATGAAGAAGCTATTTTGGAAATTGTAGAGACTAATCCTGATTTTACATTGCGAGAGTACTGCGAAGAAGTTCAAAAAAATTGGGTGTCAGTTCTAACACAAGCATGATGCATCGATTTTTAAAGCAACATGACATCAGCCTCAAAAAAACTTACAGGAGCGAGAAAGTAATCACGGCGGAAGTGCAAGCAGAGCGTGTAGACTACTGGCAGCAAATTTTGAAGGTAGAAGCTGAAAGGCTTGTCTTCACTGAAGTTGTAACAATCAAAGGTTTGAAAGGCTCAATGAAAAAGGAAGGCTTTCTGGAGTTTATCAAAGTAAACTTGGTACCGCAGCTCAAAGTAGGTGATGTGGCTATCATGGACAACTTAAACTCTCATCATCGTCCAGAGGTAAGAGAAATGATAGAAGCAGTAGGAGCAACGGTAGAATATCTGCCAGTGTATTCACCAGACTTTAATCCTATAAAAATGATGTGGTCGCAGTTAAAAATCTTTTTGTGGAAATTCAGAACAGAAACTATAGAGGTGTTGGAACAATTAACGAGACTAGCAGCCCGACTAGTGGATTTACAGTGCCTTAGAAACTGGTTTACTAAGTGCTGTTATTGTACCCAGTGATTGCGGCAAGAACTGTATCTCAAAACCCGAAGACTTCTTGGCAACCAAGGCTGGACGCAGTAATTTAGATGCTATTTGCATGGTACTGCTTGCGGTTGGAGAAGCATTTAAAGCCATTGACAAAAGAACAGAAGGAACATTTCTCGTTCAATATCCCGAAATTCCCTGGAAAAAGATTTTTGGACTCAGAAATTTACTAGCCCACACTTATTTTGATGTTGACGAAGCTCAGATTTTTAACACTTGCCACCATGACATTCCAGAACTAGTGACTACGGTGCAAAAAATGATCCAAGACTCCCAAGACCAAGACTGAGCCAGACGACCGGCATCGCTAGACTCTGGCGCGATCGTATGATCAGCACGAAATCTTGATCCAGTGGGCTAGCCGCTGGACCTTGTCGATCGCCCCCCAAGAACCGATTACTTGGTTTGGATCTCGTCGAACAGAATGATGGAAGGGCGATCGAGTGGGTTCAGAACGCCATCAAAGCGGGGTGGTATGGTTCAGCTCAGAACTCAAATTCCGTCCGGATCACCATCATCACGCCACACTTCCAGATCCAAATCGTTGAAATATAGCAAGGCGCTTTGAATTTGAGCGTTGGAGCCGCTGAGTTCTAGATCAAACCAACCATCGCTCTCTTGGTCAGATCCCAGCAGGGCTGCCAGCACATTCACCGTCAGCCCAAACCGGGAAATGATGGTGGAAATGACGGGATCAGGGCGATAGTTACTGGGCACACGGATGCGCACCCGGACTTGTGATCGATGCCCCGATTCTGAGTCGATCGGGGAATTCGTGACCGGAGAATTGGTGTGGATGGGGTCAGTCATCGGATTGCCTCCCGTCCAAAATCGGGATTGTGAGAATGGTGCGGGGCGATCGCGCTGGAGCCGTTGAGATCCGTGGGCGATCGCCCCCCAAAACCTATTGCTTGGTTTGGATCTTGTCGAAAATAGCTCCATCGGCAAAGAACTGCTTTTGGATGGCATCCCAACCGCCCAGTTCCTTAACCGTGAAGAGTTTGGTCACCTTGCCAAAGCGATCGCTAAACTGCGCTTCAATGGCCGGGTCGATCGGGCGGAACCCTGCTTCCGCAAAGGCTTTTTGGGCTTCGGGGGTGTAAAGGAACTTCACGAAGGCTTCTGCTACCTCCCGAGTCCCCCGTTTGTCCACCACCTGATCCACCACGGCCACGGGGCTGTCGATCGAAATATTCGTCGCCGGAACCACGTAATCGACCTTTTGGCCCTTGGCTTGGGCCAAAAGCAGTTCGTTTTCGTAGTTAATCAGCACATCGCCTTGGTTTTGCTTCAAAAACACGTCCGTGGCTTCTCGCGCATCCCGGGGCAAAATCGGCACATTGGCATACACCGACTTCACGAAGGATTCCGCCTTCTCCGGCGTGCCGCCCGTTTGGGTCACCGCGCCCCATAGCACCAGGAAGTTCCAGCGAGCCCCGCCCGAGGTTTTGGGGTTGGCGGTAATCACCTTCAAACCTGGTTTGGCCAAGTCGGGCCAATCTTTCACGCCCTTGGGGTTGCCCGGCCGAGTCACCAGCGCGGCCACGGACTTGTGAACAATCGCGTCGTTCGGCGCTTCCTGTTGCCAACCGGGTTCAATTAACTTGGCCTTTTCAATTTTTTCCACATCCTGACCCAATGCCAGGGCCACCACATCCGCTTCCAAACCATCGATTACGGCACGGGTTTGGGAGCCAGAACCGCCATAGCTTTGGTTAATTTTGACCGTTTGGCCCCGTTCTTTTTGCCACTTTTCGACAAAGAGCGGAATGATTTTTTCATAGGCCGATCGGGTCACGGCATAGGACACCAAGGTAATTTCGATCGGTTCGTTATTGGCAGCCGATGCGTTGGCCGCTGGTGTGCCCGTCGCGGGCGAGCTACCGGCAGCCGGGGAGCCGTTGGCGTTGGGATTGTTGGAGCCAGTGCAGGCGGAAATCATCCCACTCGCGAGCAAACCCATGCCCAAGCAGGCAAGCAGGCGGCGGCGGCTGGGGCGATTTAAGCGAAAAGGCACAGTCACGATGCAAAACTCCTTGCAATTAACCCTGTTTAAGCGTGGGTCGCAGGGTGGGGTAAAAAAATCGGGGGTGGGGTGATTGTACGCCCCGAATTGAATTTCCAGTAAATCAGTCGGTTTACCGGAGATTAAATCGCCTCTGAGAATAACCCATGTTGATCCAAAAGTCCAGATACCCGATCGAGTTACCGGTGTTTTGATTGCAAGGGGCTTGGTCAGGGCAGCCACACCAGTAAAACTCGCCCCTAAAACCAGCGATAGCGCATCAGAATACTGAAACCGATGGCCACGGCGATCGCCCCCAGGAGCACCGATCGCAAGGGATGGGCATCGGGTGAAACCAGGCTGGTGGTGCTGGTGAGCCGACCCTGCACAAGATTCAGGCTTTCCACGTCAATCCAAGGAATGCCGCCCCGCCGCAGCCAACCGGTGACCATCACGGGGCTGCCGATCGGGAGTTCTTGGCGACTTTGACGGATCAGGGTTCCCAGCCAACCCCAACGGCTGGCCAGGTGCAAGGGCAAGAGGCCGCTGGGGGTTTGTAGCCACAGATCTTGCCATAGTCCATTGGCCCAGCCCGATCGCCCCAGGAGTCGTCCTGATACTTTCACCATCACCGCATCGATCGGGAGAGCGTTGGGTTCGGCCAAGGCGCTGGCCAAGGGCGGCCCATCCGCATTATTAAAGATCAGGGGTAAGCGGCCGCGAATTTCTGGAAAGAAGGCATTCAGCCGCAGGAAAATCCCCAGTCCACAGCCCATCCAGGCCAGGCCCCACAGCAGGGAGCGATCGGCCCACATCCAGCCGATCGGGTGGTTCAACAGCCGCCCCAATCCCCCAATCACCCACAGCAGCAGCGCCACCCCCACGCCGGCCACCATGCCCACCCAAGGCCCGGACTGTAGCCACAGGGTTTGAGGGGTGGTGGGTCGCAGGGGGCGAGCCCGGGGCAAGGGTGGCAGATAACGTTGTTGTTGGTCTTGGGCCGCTCGATCGCTGGCTTCAAATTCCGGTTCCAATCGCCAGCGCACTGCCAATTCCGCCAGGGTGGCCATTCGCTGGCCCGTGAGCGGATGGGTGTGATTGAGCTGGAGCCAAGTGCGATAGGGATTGCGTCGGCCCCAGGCCCACAGGGGTTCGGGGGGCGCGATCGGGTGGAAGCTGCCTTCAATGGCGGCGCAGGTGGGGCTGAAGGGCAACAACAGTTCGATCGCCACCAACCAAGGGGATAGGGCCCGGTTCGCGATCGCCTGTTCCGCCACTGCCGCACCGCACTTAACCAGGGCCCGCGCCAGGGCATTGGGATCCCCTGTTTCGGCGGCCCCGAGCCGATCGGCTTCGGCCTGGCGCGATCGACTCCAACCAAACAGGGCCCAACGCTCCACCCGATACAGCCCATAGGCCAGGGCCGACAAACCCACCGCCCCCAGCTTGGCGGGCCAAAGCTGCCAGGTTTCCGCCAATTGCGCCGCCCATTGATGCAAACCATAGGGCAGCAGCAACACCACCGTGGCCCAACTAGCGATCGCACTGTCGCCGCGATCAATCTGGCTATATTGAGCGGCCACCAAAGTTGCCAGTTCCCCATCACTCAGACCATCGATCGCCCCTTGACTAATGGCTAGGCGAGCTTGGGCCGGCAACCAACCGTAGACCACCACCACCGGCAGATCCGTGGTTAGCAACCGGAGATAGGGAACCGGGCGATTGCGCGATCGCACCAGTCGCTGCAACAGGCGCGCCGTTTCCGGCCGCTGGGCAGACAGTTCTGAGAACTTGCGCGTTTGGCTGCCCCAACGGTGCATCACCTCATCCAACAGCCAGGGCAACCCCAAAAACAGCAGCCCCAAGGCGATCCAAGCCGAAACCGAGGGATCATCGGTGATGTAGGGCGTGGCCTCTCCCCAAATCGGCAACCAAGGCAACAAAACCGACAGCCAATCCAGCAGTTTGTTATAGGTGGCGGTTCCCAACAGGACAGACTGTTGCACGATCGAGGCCAAAAGCACGATCGCGATCGCCTGGCTCACCAACCGCTGTCCCCAAGGCCTTGGGGTCAAAGCCGTTCGGCGATCGGCTCGCCCCCCGTTGCGCCATTGAACGCTGTAGGGTTCGGGGGTTTGGGCATCCGTCGCCGCCGGAGGTTGCGTTTCCGGTGCAGTCGTCTCTACCGTTGTCACCACCGCCATCACGGCCGGCGGGCGATCGGGATTGGAAGACAAGGACGGGGAACCGGCTACGGCACTTGGGGGAAGATCCGATTTCGATGGGGATGTTGGTGCGGTTTCGGGGGCGATCGCCGGATTCGTCCCCGGGTCAGCGCTCGCAGATCCCGATGAGGAGGCCAAAGCAGAAGACCCCGAGGCTGGAGACCCCAAAGCTGGCGATCCGGGATGAGGATTCAACGCCACCCGCACCACCTGGGTTCGCTTCCCGATCGCCTGGGGATCCGTTAGGGGCACAAATCCCGCATTTCCCGCTTCCAGGGGCACAAATCCCGGATCCTCGGCGGCTTTGGGTTTTGGGGTGAGCGGCGGTGGGGGCGGCGGCTTCAGTTGCGATCGCGCTTGGGTTGCCCATTGGCGCACCTGGGGGTTGGGATGGTTCAGCAGCAATTCACAAAGGGCGATCGCCTTGGTCCATTGCCCCACAGCTCGATAAGCCCCCACCAGGGCCGCCTGGGCCCGAGCCTGCTCTGCCCCCGTCAAGGTGGTGCTGGCCGTTTCCAATGGGGCGATCGCCGCCGCCGGTTGCCCCTGCTTCAGGGCCGCCAAACCCGCTTGGAGCTGCGATCGCGCCCCCTCTGCCCCCAACTCCGCCATAGTTTCAACCCAAAACTAGCCAACCCAAGACGCAGAATTCGACGGTTGCTCAACCGTTCAACTTCCGAATCCAAATCTAAAGGCTAGTGTGCCCATCAGGCTCCCCCGGCCGCCACCGATAGACCCGCAAATTGACCCGATCGGCTGCATCAAACTGCACCCCCTCCCGTTCCAGCAACGCCCGCTGCAAATAATCATTGCCCTGCCGAAACGGTGAGTAGGAAATTTCCCCCCGCGCATTCACGACCCGTTGCCAAGGAATGTCTCGATCGTCCCCCGCCACCCGTGCCAGGGCATAGCCCACTAACCGCGCCTTGCCCGCCAAGTTGGCCAGCTCGGCCACTTGCCCATAGGTTGCCACCTTGCCTGGGGGAATTTGCTGAACCACCGCATAAATTTGGGCATAAACCGTCATTGAATTGCCATTGCTCCTCAACCGCCCGATCGCTATTCAAGCCGATACTCAAGCCAAGATCAAAGCCAAAATCTAAAATCAGACTTTCAATAATATTCGCTAAGATTTCAGCCAGGTTTCACCTAGGGCTGAAAGCGGCCACCACCGCCGCCAGCCATATTTTTAAATTGCGTAAACTGCGAATCAAACAATAGACGAACTGTGCCCGTTGGGCCGTTACGGTGCTTGGTCAGCAACACTTCTGCAATTCCCCGATCGGGAGTATCTGGGTTATAATATTCTTCTCTATAAAGCATTAAGATTAAGTCCGCATCTTGCTCAATACTGTTATGAACAATGATGTTATTTGCCACGAAATTGTGATGCTCTGGGACTGTTAAATCAAAAACCTCTTCTTCTCCATCTGGCTCGATCGAAACCACTTCATCCCAATAGACATCGCTATTAGCCAGATTTTTTAAGCTGCTCGAATCCAGAACTTCTGCAATTCTATTCAAACGTTCACGACTGAGATTCTGTTGATAAAGTGCCGTTCCACAATATCGAGTACCCAAAGCATTTTGGAATTGTCGCTGAGTCATTCCAAACTCAGAAATTATTGCCAAGATCTGGTTTGACCAAACTCTAGACGGAATGACATCTCGATTGGTATTCGCAGAATGTGAATCAAGGTATTCACAAACCGACTGTAGAGCAGTTTGTTTTCTAATGCCATAGGCTCCAACTTGTTGAACAAAGCGGCAAAGATCTTCATGACCTGTAACAACCACATGATATTGATCTCGCCCTTTACCCTTCTGAGAAATTTTCTTGAGCCTTGCATTGATGCCTAGTCTAAGCAGAAGTGTTTGTACGCCTTCTGCCAAGTGCCAACTGCTGGAAGAATAATAAGCAAGGGGGCGTAGATTTTTCCCACGCAGGAGATGAATCGAGCCGTCGGTAGCCCATAGGTGTTTCAGAAATTTGGCAATGGTCAAATCATCCTGACGAAACATCAGCTCTGGGATGTATTTTTCCCATGACCGCAATCCAAAAATTCCAAACTGATCTAGCCACTCTGCTACTGGATTCCGAACACCATGCGTTAAAGGAGTGGCAGATGATAAATAGACTTGATACCAGTTTCGCTCAGGTTTAATGCGTGCTTGGATATCGTCGCCAAACACTTGAACCGCCAGTTTTTGAACAGCGGTTGCCAAATCTAAATCCACTGTTGTGTACTGAATCGCGTGGCGCGGAAGAGTACAACCATCACCAATGAGATGACCCATCAGGGCAACTTCTGGCTGTGTGATAGTCGTAGTTTGATTCGGGGCAAGCTGGCGCGGCAGAGCAATTCTCATGCGCTGTTGCAAGCAATCGAGCCGCAGCCAGCCATCTAAAGTTAGAAATTGGTGGTTAGCTGTTGCACGAATTTGACGACCCAGACGAGTGGTTAAACGGAAGACCGGTTTAATTCCTGTTGAAAAAGCATGGCTAACTCGCTTAGACTCTAGTTTCCAGGTAATTGGATTTAAAGCCAGTACAGAGAAGTTTTTTCGTCCAACAAGTTGACGAATGGGTACTCGCTGGCCGCTATCAGCCATGAGCACCAAAGTATCGCCGGTTAAGCAACCTGACTCGCGCAGATCCGACATCATTGGTCGCTTATTTGTTCGTGATTCTACGCTACGACTGAGCTGAGATAGGGCCAAGATTGGCACATTTAATTCCCGAGCCAGGGCCTTGAGCGATCGGGTAATTTTTGACAACTCCTGTACCCGGTTATCACCGCCTCCTTCCATCAATTGCAGGTAATCAATCACAATTAGTCCCAATGCGCCGCCGCGTTCCGCTTGCAGGCGACGGGCTTTTGATCGCATTTCTGTAATTGAAATATCCGCTGTGTCGTCAATATAAAGCTTCAGATTAGAAAGACCTTGAATGGCCGACCCAATTCGCCCCCATTCGTTTTCGCTAATCCGTCCCGATCGCAGGCGATTGCTTTCAATTTGCGCTTCGCTGGAGAGCATCCGATACATCAGTTGCTCTTTCGACATTTCTAGACTAAAAATGGCGATCGGGAGGTTATGAATTGCAGCCACATTGCGAGCCGCATTCATCACAAAACTGGTTTTGCCCATTGAGGGCCGACCCGCCACAATGATCAAATCCGATCGCTGGAATCCCTGAGTCATCGCATCTAGATCATAGAAGCCGCTGCTCAGTCCCGGCATCTGAGATTCCAGGGCCCGACTTTCCAGCTCAAAGAATGCTTCCGAGAGAATCACCTCCGCAGAAGTCAAATCGTTTTTGGCTTTGGATTGGGTGATATTAAACAGGCGCTGCTCTGCGCGATCGAGCAATTTTGCCAACTCTTCCCTATTGTCAAATGCCAACTGCGCAATATCACCGCCCACGGAAATTAGCTGTCGCCGCACATATTTATCGGCAATCAAAAGGGCATAGCGATCAATATTGACTGCGCTAACGGTGCGATCGAGCAGTTGCGATATTTTTTGTGAGCCGCCTACTTTTTCTAAGAGATCTCGATCCTTCAACCAAGTGGTCACCGATAGCAAATCCGTAGGATTGCCTCGGGCGTGCAATTCACGCATGGCTTCAAAAATGGTGCGGTGGGCACTTAAATAAAACGCCTCCGGTGTCAGAATTTCAGCAACGCGGTTCATCGCTTCCGGATCTAGCAAAATGCCGCCGAGGATCGACTCTTCCGCGTCAATATTTTGCGGCGGCAGTCGATCGCTCACGGTCGAAAAATCAAGCGACTCACTCATATTGCAAACAAGTTTGATCGATGGGTTCGCGATCGCAAAAATAAAGAAAATAGGGAATCTAATAGGAAATTCAGGGCCATGCGCATTCTGATCGGCACTATGCCACAGAAATGGGGGCTGGAACTAGCCAGACCCCCATGGGCGTGAGTTGCTCGGAATCCCGCTGGGGATCTGAGCGATGGATAGGATATTCAGGACAGGCATGATGGAGAGCGGGCCACCAGCGATCGACCATGAGCGATCGCCTAGCTGATGTGCCCAGACATCCCGGCGGCAATCCTACTCGGCAATCACTTCGATCGTCGCCGTTGCCACCACTTCCGGGTGCAACTTCAGCGACACCGTGTACTTGCCCAGCTTGTTAATTTCGGGCAAGGTCATATCGCGGTGATCCAAATCGATCCCGGCGTATTCCTTCACCTTGTCAGCCACTTCGCGGGTGGTCACAGTTCCAAAGATCGCATCGCCTTCGCCCACCGACTTGGCAATCCGCAGCGTGCCCACGGTAGACAGAGCCGTTTTGTTGGCTTCTGCGCGTTGTTTTTCTTCAATCTTGCGTTGGCGCTCGGCCTCGCGGCGGCGCTCCACTTGCTTCAAAATTCCAGGGGTTACGTTAACGGCTGCCCCCTGAGGCAGCAGGTAGTTGCGGGCATAACCGGGAGCCACTTCTACCAAATCGCCGGTCTTACCCAGCTTGCTAACGTCTTTGCTCAGAACTACTTGAACTCGCTTAGCCATGGTTGAGGATATCGTGTGTTGGGCTGTTGATGGGCGGGTCGCTGGGTAAGCACTCGGGCACTGCGCAATTACGGTGTAGGAGCGATGTCACGCGCACCGATCGCGCCCCACTCAACAAACTTTTAGACATTGCCAGACAAAAGGCAATTTCCAATATTAACAGCTATGTCGAGCTTGGCAGCAGTCTGAGGACGAAGATTCATCAGCGAAGCCTGGCGGAAATTGTCTAAATCCTTAGCGTGTGCCCGATCCCTGGCTGCGGCTGGGGCCGCCGGAGTCTGGAGGGGTGGGCGCTGGCTGTTGGGCGGCCGCTCGCAGTAACCAACTCTGCTCGGGAGAACCGGCCAGGGCAAAGCGCTGGCCCCGACCCAGCCAAGACCAGGGTTCCACCACCGCCAACAGCCCCCAAGCCAAAATCACCATTCCTTTGATCAGGGGTTGCGATCGATCCAGGATCGCAGCGGATCGACTTTCGCCCATAACCAATCTTGCTGATTCCCCTTCCGATCGGTGCATGAGTCGTTGGGGGCGAACCACTGTCCTTCGATCGCAACAGTCCAACATCACAAACCTCCCTAGTGCTTCAAAAACACAAATTAAAGGGCGAAGCTTAACAAGCAATCAAACCGAAACTGAATGGTTAATGGTGATTTTTGAATAGCAATGATTCATTTCAGGCATTCATTTCAGTCATTTATTTCAGTTATTCATTGTTGCAATTCATTAAAATCATGAATTGCAAATCATCAATCGCAAATGATTGATCACAAGCGGCTGATTACAACGGTTAACAGCATGGTTCACAGGCTGATCACAGTTGGTCACGGTTGGTCAGAACCGCTACCACCCCAAAAAATTGATGACCTAGCAGGGGATGCTCCCGATCGTGATGTTGGTTTCCAAACAATCCATCAAATTACGAAACAATAAACAAACATCATGATCAGAGTGATCTTGACTGATCTTTGACGGTCTCAGCATGATGATGAAAACTAAGTTCATGGAACCTAATTGGCACAAACTCAGTCGGTGGTCATCAAACTCAGGCTTTCAAAGGTTGCAATCAAGAGTCGTAACCCAAAATTGCAGCTTCAAGTTACAACTTGTAATCGCGACTCAGAATCTTGACCCCGAATCTCAACTCAAGATTGCAACTCAAGATTGCGGCTTAAAATCGCAACTTTAGGGCTGCTTCTACGGTTCCGTGGGCAAGCTTTGGAGCTTCGGTTTTAGCACTGATTTTACGCATTGACCATAGCCCTCTAGTAGTACCGTAGAACGGATATGGGTAACTCATCAGATCTCTTGAGAATTCTGAAGAAAATCTTAATATCCACCATCATAGCCACTACTAGTCTGGTGAATTTCCTGTGCCTCGACCGCTAATTCACCTCAGCACAAAATGCCTGAAACCTTTACCAAAGCTGGGTTTCCAGGATCATCAGGTGGGCTTTCTTATATCTGATAAATTGCTCAATTAAACCCACAATCATTCCCGACTACGGCCCCATCGGGCCGAGCCGCAACCGTCGTCCAAGCTCCGTGCTCCTATTCCGTACCCCCGTTCCGTGCCCCTGTTGCGCCTAAGTTTCCCATTCCCAATCAGGGCTAATCATCGAAGAAAAATCCGGTTCATTAGCCCTGAGCGGGATTGGTTAAACTTTTTGAGCAATCCATGACATGGAATTAAAGAAAATACCAAATTTTGGCGAAAATTCGTAAAAATTCAGGGACGATCGCCTGTGGAAATCCTGCAAGTGATTAATGGTTGGCGATCGGCGCTTTTTGCTGCGGCTAGGCTGCTTGTTGCGGCTATTGATTTAACCACTCCATGAGTTCGGCGGGGCTGAGTCCCAAATCTTTGGCCAGGCGATCGGTGTCGCTGCTGCCGCCAGCATCGCGGATTTCGGCCAGTTCTTGCGCCGATCGCCCCACAATTCGGGCAATGTTTTTGAGCTGCCCGTCATTAATCGGCCGCCCTTCGTAAATATCCTTCAGCTCGGGAGGCGAAAGACGATAGGAATCGCAAAATTGCACAAACTCCTGGCTCCCCATGCCCAGGGCGGCTTGGCGATCGCGCAGCAGGTAGGCAATGGCACGGGGGCCGCTGGTGGGGCGAATGGTGGTTTCCAAGTACCGCAACATCAGTTGGCCCACCTGTTGGGAGTTGCCGCCCATTTTGGCCACCATGTCGGAGCAAAGGCGCTTGAAAGCTAAGCGCAACACGGTGTTGGTCGCTTCTAGTTTCTTTTCGCGATCGAACAGCTCAGACAACTGGTTAGCAAATTCACTGGTGCACCATCCCACCTCTTCGCCGTTGATGGTGAGGCTGGAATACCAACGCTGGGGGCCAAATTGCACCTTGGGGCTGTCTGTCGCCACGATCGTCTCCTTATGCAAACGCAGGTATATGCAGGGCCTGAAAATCCTGAAAACACTGAGCGGGTTGGGTCGATCGGGGTTCGGGGCGTTGGCGACGCAGAATTCTGAATTCGCAGCTTGCCTTGGCCTTGGTCGATGCAACCCTCTCCATCATCATCATCCATGATCAGCTCTGACCATTGAGAGATCATCCCCGGCCCTTCAGCATCATGGATGATCAAAACCAGGGACGATCAGACGATTAAATGATTTTCTAACGATTTTATGGACGATTGAATGCTGATTGGATGATTTGTTAATGATTATGGGGATTTCAGGCGAAACTAGCCGCGCCCGCCACCGAAAGCCCCAACCACGAGCGGCGGCCGAAACGCCCAAAACCGCTTTTTCGATGTTTTGCAATTAACTCTCGGGCAAATTGGGTCGATCGAGGGGCCGACAAAAGGTTTCGACTCCTTGATGGCTGACCCACAGAACCACGGGCAACAGCAACACGGCCGGACAGGGGGGCTGATCATCCAAATAGCCCAGGGTGGCTGCGATCGCCCCTTGGGCTAGGGATTGGCGAACCGGTTCTTGCACACAGAGCCGGGCGCGACATCGCTTGGCCAAGCCTTCCAACCAACCATCACTGCGATCGGGCTGTTGACCGGCCCGAATGGCCAGGGCGATCGCCGCATCTTCGAGATCGCCTTCGCAATCTTCAATCTCTGCCAGGGCCTCCAAAGCAGTGGGATATTCTGCTAACTCAACCCGCAGTTGGGCGATCCTGTCCGTTGACACTACCAAACGATTTTCGTTGCTCATAAAATCCGCAATTCGTCCGCAATCGATCGGCCTGCCTCAGTCCAGCACCCGCGAGCTAGAGACTGGCGACCCCTTCTAGCAACCAACATCAACAGAAATATCAAACAGAAAAATCAACCAGAGGAAATATCAAACCGATCATCAACTCATCAACAAAAACGTTAGCCAAGCCCATGTACTCAACCATTGACTCAGCCCATGTACTCAACCATTGACCCAGCCGATGGACTAAACCAACTCAGTGATTTGGTTCGTCTAGTCCGCCGGTCAAGGCCAATGGTCAAGCCCATGGGCCGCTGTCCATTTAGTACAAATACACTTCGCCCTGTTCGGTCACGTTCACGTAGTTCACATCGTGATCAATGTTGTCGGTGGCGGTTAACACCAGCTCCAGATCGCCTTGGGGGGTCACGGTGGGGCGAGCCAACAGAAAACCCCGATCGGCCCGATATAACACCAGATTGCTCGGGGTGGGCAACATCTCCAAAACGCTGGTGGCGCGATCGGGAGAGTCTAGCTGACCGGTCAACAGGCGATCGCCCGTTACGCCAATCACCTCAAAGGCCACCTTGGCATTGGTGAAATTCACTAACCGCACAGTCACCTTGCCACCCTTGAGGGCCAAGCGCGAGGCGGGCAATGGAAAACGAGCTGGCAAGGGCAGCCGGTTTGCTTCGGCGCGCGTGTTGGGGCTGTTGGGCACGGCGCGGGCCGGTGCGGGGGTGGGGGTTTGGGGACGGGCTGGCGGGCTGGCGGGCTGTTGGCCAGCGGCACAGGGACAAGCGCACTGGCATTGGCCAGCGGCCGGTGGCCGAGGCGGGGCTGTTTCCGCCGTCACGGACTGACTTAAACCCAAAACACCGCCATACAGAAGGGCCACCGCCCCGATCGCTCCCATGCCCGATCGCCCCAGAAAACGCCGTACCATCGCTTTACTCCTCAAAAATCGAAAAAAATCGAATACCCACCACAAGGTTGTCTCAATGCAGCATCAAGCGGCATCTGAATTCAATCAAACTCAAACCAGAATCAAACTCAAATCTCAACGAGGCCGATGAGGACCCTTGGGCCCATCCTCTCGCCAAGGCGGAATCAGGGTTTTGAAGACCCGATCGAAGATCGTTAAATCGAAGATCGTTAATTAGCCCTCAAGATCCTAATCCTAGAGATCCTGAATCCGAGAGATCCTAGGGCTTTTGGAACTCCCAAGGCTTCCGAAAATCTTCCGCCGGCACGCCTTGCAGCGCCTTCAGCATAAACTCCCGCCAGATGGGAGCCACATAGCTGCCCCCCGTGGCCCCATAGCCGATCGGGCGGTAATTGTCATTCCCCGCCCAAACCGCCACCGACAGTTGCGGCACATAGCCCACAAACCAAATATCCCGCTCTGAGTCCGTTGTGCCCGTTTTGCCCGCCGCTGGCCGGCCAATATTGGCCGTCTTAGCCGTGCCGTTGGTAATCACCCCCCGCAGCGTATCCGTGAGGGTTGCCGTCGCCCAAGGATCCAGCACCAGTTGCGGCCGGGGCGTGTTGTCTAAGAGCACTTTCCCGCTGCTGTCGGTCACCTGCACAATAAACGTGGTGTCCGAATGCCAGCCATTATTGGCAAACGTGGCATAGGCTCCCGCCATTTCCAACGGGGTCACGTCCTCCGACCCCAACGGCAAGGACAGCACCGGCTCCAGCGGGCTTTGGAAACCCAACAGCCGACAGGTTTCAATCACCTTGTTCAGCCCCACCTCCTGGCCCAGGCGCACCACGGGAATATTCAACGAAATTTCCAAGGCCCGCCGAATCGAAACCGAGCCGGAAAAGCCGCCCCCGTAGTTTTTGGGTCGATACATCACGCCCCCATCGTTGTAGCTGACGGGTGTGTCATTCACGGCGGAGTTGGGCGTGTAACGGCCGGTGGCAAAGGCCGCGTAATACACAAAAGGTTTGAAGGCAGATCCCGGCTGGCGCATGGCCTGAATGGCCCGGTTGAACTGGCTCTTGCGATAGTCCACGCCGCCCACCATGGCCTTCACGAAGTGGGTGCGCGGATCCACCGCCACCAGGGCCACTTGATCCGCTCGCAACCCGCGCGATCGCATCCGGGCGTGGGCAGCGCTGACGGTGGCCTCAGCCATGGTCTGAAAATCAAAGTCCACGGTAGTTTGGATCCGCATCCCCCCCTTGAACAGATCTTCGCGCCGGAAGCGTTTCTTCAGCTCTTGGGTCACCGCCTCGGTCACGTAGGGCAGCTTACTGGACTGGAAGGAAGTGCTTTTACCTAAATTCAGCGGTTGATTGCGGGCGGCCAACTCCTCGGCGGGCGTGATCCAACCCAAGTCCAGCATTCGCCCCAGTACGATCGCCTGGCGTTGCTTCGCTCGCTCGAAGTTCAGAAACGGACTGTAATCTTCGGGAGCTTGGATCAGGCCCGCCAGCATGGCGCTCTCGGCCAGGTTCAAATCGGCGGCCGCCTTGCCAAAGTAGCTGCGGGAGGCGGTTTCAATGCCGTAGTTATTGTGGCCCCAATAGACTTGATTGAGATATAGCTCTAGAATTTCGTCCTTTTTCAGGATTTGTTCCAAGCGCAGCGACAAAACCGCCTCGGCCACCTTTCGGCTAATTCGGCGCTGGGGTGACAGAAACAAGTTTTTGACCAACTGCATGGTCAGGGTGGAGCCACCTTCAGAGGTGCGCCCTCGCTCCAGGTTGGTGACCAGGGCCCGCATGATGCTGCCGGGGTTGATGCCAGGGTGCTGATAGAAGCTGCTGTCTTCGATCGCGATGACGGCTCGCTTGAGGTGGGGCGAGATTTGATTTAGGGGGACCACGACCCGGTTGGCTTCGTCGTGCAAGCTGGCCAGCACACGCCCTTTGATGTCGTAGATATAGCTGGTTTCGCTGGGAGTGTAGGTTTGCAGAATCCGCACGTCCGGTAGGTTGCGGAAGCTAACGGCCAAGCCCACCAAGGCTCCGGCCACGGCGGCGCTGCCCAGCATGGTGACGGTCAACAGGGTGCCGCCGGTAATTTGCCCCGCTCCAACGACCAAACGCCACAGGCCCGGGCTGGGAGGCTCGATCGGGGGAGATGGGGCGGGTGTTGATCGGGGCAAGGGGCGAACTCCCGATCGGGGACGACGGGGAGAAGGCTTGTGTGAAACGTTGGAAGACACAGGCGAAAGCAGGCTCCTAACCGATCGCGATCGATGGAATTGCACCGTATCCTAGCATTTGAATTTGTGGGTCAAGTTTAAGATCTCAGCCCTGCGGGGCCAGGAGCGCGATCGGTGACGATTCAGGAATTGGGTTTGCTGTTGGGGTCAATTGTGGCCAGCGTGGTGGGGCAATTTTTGCTAAAAGCGGGGGCCCTGCGCTTGGGCAAAGTGACCGGCGACAACTGGCTCAGTCACTTGCTGTCCATGGTCACCACCTGGGAACTGGTGGCAGGGCTGACGGCCTACGGCCTCGGGGCGATCGCCTATATCCTGCTGTTGACCCGGGTTAAGCTCAGCATTGCCGCCCCTTCCGTTTCCCTGATCTACGTGTTCACGGTGCTGATTGGGGTGGTGGCTTTTGGGGAATCCCTCCCGATCGCTCGGCTCGTCGGCGTTGGACTGATTATGACCGGGGTGGTTTTGGTGGCCTCTCAGTCCTAGGGAACAGCTTGAGCCTTTTGGGTTTTGGATCCTGGGGTCTCGACGGCTCCCCGACCCGGCCACCAAAACTGATTGGGCAAGCGATAGGCCCGCGCCTGATTGGTATCAAAGGCCCAAGCACTCAACTCCGTTGGCTCCGCTGGCAATTCCTCCGGCGTGAAAGCCGCTTGCCAACCCGAAACCCGAAAATCAGCCCCAAGCTTGCGGGCCACATCTGGCCGCGATTCCGTTACCCAAGCGAGGGCGATCGGGCGATCGACCTGGGTTTTGGGATCCCGCGCCGCCAGAATCACCACATCAGCCGATCGCCCCGATCGCTGCAAAATCGCCCACCCCTTCGCCACCCAATGGGGCGATTCAGGATGACTCAAGGGGCGTTGTCGATCCTTTAACACCACCTTCGATTCCCAAGTCCAGCTATCCCACTGTCCTTCAGCCGCACCCGCCAAATCCCGAGAGCCAAACGCTGCCAAATTGGGTGTTTCGATCAGGGGAGGATTAATCACCCCCAAATCATTCAGCGGTCGCAAATATTGCC
This sequence comes from Limnothrix sp. FACHB-406, assembly GCF_014698235.1. NCBI lineage: Bacteria > Bacillati > Cyanobacteriota > Cyanophyceae > Pseudanabaenales > Pseudanabaenaceae > Limnothrix > Limnothrix sp. FACHB-406. The sequence continues at coordinate 229,454 of NZ_JACJSP010000005.1, forward strand.
TCAACAATTGCAGATCCGGGTGAATCTGCTGCAAACCAAATGAATCATAAACAACGGGAAATAAAGTGATACAGGCTTTACCCAACCGTAATTGTCGATTCAAGATTTGCATTCCTCCCAAACCCGCGCGGTAGCTGTTAGATTCCAAAATTAGCCACACCCCCAATAGAAAAGCAGCTCCCCAAGAGAACCAGCGCCAAAGTTGGTTGATTTTTAGGCCGTTGAAACCAGCTCTAGAACTCGTTCTGGAAGCGATTGTTGAATCGGCTTCAGCAGCAATCCCTTGCGCAGGTCTCAGAGCATATAAATTGCTTCGACCCAGGCTAGTGACAATCAGTCCAGTAATAGCAACCCACAAATAATTAGAAACCGTAATATAGCGCGGAGAAAACGCCTGCTCAATCCCAAAGCCCACTCGCCCCAATGACGTAATGGTTCCACTCAGAAGGCTATAGCTGCCCAAAGACAGCCAAGGGATCATGGCCATCAAAGTACTGTGGAAATTTGGGCGATCGCCTGATTTCTGAAATTGTTGCCAAGCACTCCAAGCGTAAACAGCCACACCCCCCACAAAAGCGATCAGCGCAAAGGCTCCCAAGACCTGAGCCAATTGCTGATCAGAAAAGCTCAAGGGCGCACCCAGAAAACCCAAAAAATATTGCACGAGCTTGAATGGATCTTCTAAGCCCGACAACAAACTTGGTGAATCAGGTGGTTTCACATAGCCATGAAAATAAAAAATCAACGTCCCAGAAAAGCAGGCCAGCCAACCCAAAAGAAAAGCCCATGCCTTGCGATTAGGTTGTTGCCAAATTCTAAAACCGATCGGGATTAGGGAAATTAACCAAAAGGTCATGCCATTGGCAAATGTGAAGGTGGCAAACCAAGCCAAACTCACCATGGTCAGGAAAATTTGCCATTGGGGTTGATCTCCCCGCATCAACAGCAACATGCCCACCAAGCAAGCAGGTGTCACAAACATGATGTATTGCAGACCCCACAGCAGATTTTCATACTGCAATGGACTACAAAGAATTGTGGCAGTTACGGCGGCGGCAACAGCAACTAGACTCGGTTCGTTAGGAATTGAAAATCTGAGCAGGCGATGAATACCCAACAGAATGAGTAATAGAAGCGTGATCGTTAGGCCCACTTCGTAAGCAGCGTTCCAGTGAGTTAATTCTGCTAACCCAACAAGTATTAGGCGTGGGAAAAATTTGCGACTTTCATTGTGTTGAGCAAACAAACTTTCAAGCGTTATGTTCCCATGCTTCCAAGCATGAAAATAAACTCCGATCATCCAACCATCAAAAAAGGGAATATTAACGACATATTTGGCTAGCCAATGCAGCAGCAGTGCAACGGGTACACCAGCCATTCCATAAATCAAGAGGTTGGCTGAAGAAATTCCCATGAAGTGGGCTTGATTGACCCGGTTTTGCAAAATCGAAAAATATTGAAGGCGTTTTTTGAGAGCAATTAACCAAGAATTTAGGGTGGTCAACATTGATTCTTGAGCTGAGTTACTGAGTCTCAGAGTTGTCTAATTTTTAGAGAAGGTTTGAACAGTGTCAGATATGAATTTTTGAACCATAGGCACAACAAAGCCAGGGATCTACATCCCTTGTCTGAGTTAGTTACTTGCGCAATTACGGGCTTAGGATTAGCCGTTTAGACATTTCCTAAGTCCGTGAGTTCCCGTCACTGTAGCGCGAGTTCTGTCCCTTCACCGATCGCAACTCGAAAAAAAAACGCCACCGAGTCAAACTCGATGGCGATTTGCTTCCCTGGGTCAAGCCATGGATCCCGAAAAAGCGGGTGAATGTGCCTAAAATTTCACTCCGATTTTCTGGGTCTTAATGGCTTTGAATGCAATCAGAACGCTGACTGAGCCATGATCTAGTAGGAACTGAGACCCCTTGAATGGAGCACCCGATCGCCCTGTTATGCACCCTGACGGTCAACAATTGAGGGTCGATCAAGGTCGATCGCGGGGCCAGTTCCTCAGATGGCAGACAAAGTGAGATGCGGTAGATGCACGATGCACCCCGATTGAGAGGCAGAATCAGAGCTTGCGATCGCCTGAGTGATCGATCGCAATTAATGGAGGAGTCGGGCCTGCATTCACGGTTCGATCGGGCAGGCCAACTCCAGGCAGATACAGCTTGGCAGATGCAGAAGAAGGGAATGAACCCGAACTTTGGCGGAGACTGTGTAGATGCAAAAGTCGCCTGAGCGAACCTGATGAGTGGGAGAGCCTTGGCGACCATCGTGCTCAACGGCTCATTTGCGGAGGCTGGTTGAGGACGCAGAACCTTATGAACCCAAGATTTTGAACTCAAGAACTGGCCGGCTAAACCGCAATTCCGCAAGGGCGTTGCTGACGATGACCCCACACTTCAACTCAAAACGCCCACCCCTTTTGGGGAATGGCAACGGCGTTGAGGCAATTGACCCTAAACCCTCATTCAGCAACTTCCCAAGGAATTTGCAAGAAGTTTGAGTTAGTGTTTTGCCTTGGGTTTGAGTATAGCAACTTTTTTCCGAGAATTTACGGAGATTACTCAATTTTTTTGAGAAGCCCCGGCAAAGCCTGCTGCTTTTCTCCGTACAGATTCTGGGGGCGATCGCACAGTCTAAGGCGCAAAAATTGTTACCGGTCAATCTTTTCGGGCTTTTAGCTGTGCGATTCAGCATTCATCACTCATTTCTTGGCGAACGATGCATGTATTAAAAATTACTTCAAAAACCGTTACAAATTTCACACCCCATGAACGGGATGAGCGGGATGATCTGCCCGCCCTGGCATCCTTACCATCCCCAAGTGCCGGGCGATCCTTTGAAGGGGCCAACAATCTCAGAGGTGATCCAGCCGCCATAAAAATCACCGGGCTGGGCCTGCACCTGCTCGCCATCCACATAACAGGCATCCACATAGCTGGGGTAAATCGCCACGTAGTTTTGGATCTCGGCAAAGGCGGGAGTCGGCGCGGGATAGAACCAAGCAGCGGCCTCGGCCCGGCGATCGCCCACTTGAATGCTGTAGTACCGGGCGGCCCCTTTCCACTCGCAAAAGGTCGATCGGGCAATTAGCTCAAAATATTCCTGCCGCAAATCCTCTGGGGGAATGTAATAAACCGGCGGGTGGCTGGTTTCCAAAACCCGTTTCGCTTGGTGGGTTTCGGCAATCACCACACCATTGAACTCCACCCGAATTTGCTTACCCGAGTCTTCCAAGCGCGGCGGCCGGGGATAGTCCCACACGGATTCTTGGCCAGGGCCGGGAACCATTCGATCGGGATGTGCCATCACTCAAAACCCCAGTTGAATCGTTTTGTTGAATTTTGCCGCTGAATCCTTTGAAAGTCACTGGGAATGGCCTGAGTGCAACCACCCCCAGCCCAAACACTGCTACGACATCGCTTTGCTAGACTGAGAACCGGGGCTTAACGTTTCTTAAAACCCAAGCCCACAGCAGAAAATTTTCATCGGTTTCCTGGGGCCACCCCCCTTGATCACCCCCTAATTCTGTTTGCTGCCCTTCGCACCGTTTGAGGAATCATTACATGGCTCCAACTTTGCTGCTGTCTCGGGATGTGCCCGAGTTGCGTTACCTGCCCACGGTCGATCGCTTCGATGAAAGCTGGCGATCGCCCCTTTCGACCTTGCTGGGTTGGGGGCGCGCCGCCGGAGCCGATTTTGTGGAATTTTTCCTGGAGCGCAGCAACTACATCAACTGCCTGGCCGAAGACGATGCCATCACCAGCATTGCCCCCCGACTGGCCACCGGCGCGGGGGTGCGCGTGTTTCGCGGCCATGCCGACTGCTACGTCAGCACCAATGATCTGACCTTTGCCGGGTTGCGATCGGCCTTGGAAAAAGCCCTGGCCATCCTGGGGTTGAGCCTGCCGGGCCCCAATGCCTACATCCCCGAAGTAAACCTGGAACCCCTACGGGACTACGTGGCCACCAAGGGCAAGGATGCTTGGTTGGGCCAATGCAGCTCCATGAAGGAAATGGGCGAGGTGCTGTTGGCGGCCAACGATGCGCTGGCCAAGCAAGGCAGCCATGTGCAATCGCGGCGATCGAGCTATTTTCGCGACTGGCAAGAAGTGTTGGTGGCCGCCAGCGATGGCGTGTTTGCCCATGACATTCGCCTGACCCAATCGGTGGGGTCAAGCTTGCTCTGTGCCGATGGGGCCAATCGATCGTCCATTGGTCAGCGGGCCGGCGATGCCAGCAATCCCCAATTCCTGCGAGATTGGGACTACGAAACCTTCACCAGTGGCATTGCTGAATCGGCGGGCAAAATGCTCTACGCCGACTATGTGGAGTCGGGTAACTATCCCGTGGTCATGGCCAATGCCTTTGGCGGCGTGATTTTCCACGAAGCCTGCGGCCACCTGCTGGAAACCACCCAGGTGGAACGCAAAACCACGCCATTTTGGGACAAGAAAGGCGAAAAAATCGCCCATGAGAATTTGACCGCTTGGGATGAAGGCTTGAGTGACAACGCCTTTGGAACCTTGGATATGGACGATGAAGGAATGCCAGTGCAGCGCACCTTGCTGATTGAAAACGGCATTCTGAAAAACTTCATTTCCGATCGCGCGGGCTTTGTGAAAACCGGCCATCCCCGCACCGGCAGCGGCCGCCGTCAGGGCTACACCTTCGCCGCCGCCTCGCGGATGCGGAATACCTATATTGCACCGGGCGAATTCTCGATCGATCAGTTGTTTGGCTCGATCGATCGCGGCATTTATTGCAAGCGGATGGGCGGCGGCAGTGTCGGCCCCACCGGTCAATTTAACTTCGGCGTAGATGAAGCTTACCTGATTGAAAATGGCCAGCTCACCAAACCGCTGAAGGGCGCAACCTTGATTGGGGAAGCCGTAGAAATCATGCAGAAAATTTCCATGTCTTCCAATGATTTGGCCCTGTCGCCGGGGTTCTGTGGATCGGTCAGTGGCAGTGTCTATGTCACCGTGGGTCAACCCCACATCAAAGTGGATGCAATTACCGTGGGAGGTCGCTAAGTCGTGGCAATTTCAATTGAACAATTGGCAACGGATGCCCGCGATTTGGCAACCAATTTGGGCATCAAACAATTTGATTTGTACGGATCATCAGTGGATGAAACCAGCGTCAAAGTGCGCGATGGCGAGCCGGAACAGGTGAAAGCCTCCCAGCGATCGGGCGTGACCGTGCGGGTTTGGAACCAAGACGGGCGCGTGGGCATCACCTCCACCACCGACATCGATCGGGCCGGGCTGGCACTGGCCCTGCGCACCGCCAGCGAGGCCAGCGCCTTTGGAGCCACAGACAATGTGCCGGACTTCAGCCCCGAAGCCACCCAGCCGATTGATGGCAACACCAGCGACATGGCCCCGCCCGCCCCGATCAACACCCTGATCACGGCCCTGGCCGATGCCGAAAAACGGCTGCTGGATGCCCACCCGGCGATCACCTCCGTGCCCTACAACGGCCTCTCCCAAAGCGACACGGAACGGTTTTATCTGAACAGCGAAGGGGCCCTGCGGCACGAGGCCCGCTCGATCGCCTCCATGTACCTCTACGCCAAAACCGAGCAGGAAGGGCGCAAACCCCGCAGCGGCGGCGCATTCCGCATGGCCCGCAGCTTCGATCGCCTCGACCTAGAAGGCTGCCTGCAAGAGAGCACCGAAAAAACCCTCAGCCACCTGAACTACGACAAAATTCAGTCGGGCAAATATCCGGTGGTCTTTTCGCCCGAAGCCTTCCTCAGCTTGCTGGGAGCCTTTTCCAATCTGTTCAACGCCCAGAGCATTTTGGATAAGCAAAGCCTCTCGACCCCGGATTCGCTGGGGCAAACCCTGGCCGCGTCGATCCTGTCGCTGGCGGACGACGAACACCACCCCGGCAACATTGGCGCAAGCTGGTTTGACGGCGAAGGCACCCCCACCCGCCGCATCCCGCTGATCACCGATGGGCAACTGACCAACTTCCTGCACAGTGCCGGAACCGCCAAACGCCTGGGCGCACAACCCACGGGCCACGCCAACATGGGCGCAAAAGTGACGGTCAGCCCCGGCTACTGGCACGTGTTCTCGAACCAACCGGGCGACCTGCGCTTGGCCGATGCCGAGCAGGTGATCTTGGTGGACGACGTGACCGCGCTGCACGCGGGGGTGAATGCCCTGGAGGGATCGTTCTCGCTGCCCTTTGATGGCTGGCTGGTGAAACGGGGCGATCGGGTCAGCATCGAGTCCGCCACGATCGCGGGCGACATCCACGACCTGCTGAAGTCGATCGTTTGCGTGGAACCGGAAGCCGAAGTGCTCCCCGGCGGCACTTGCCCCCGAATTTGGGTGGCGGAACTGTCGATTACGGGCGACTAGCAATACGAGAGGAACCGATCTAGACCAGTAGGAATCGACTGGCGATCGCGCTGGCTTCCGCCGTTGAGCGACCGCGCAACACCCCAATCAGTTCATCACCGCCGCTGAGGCCCGCCGTGCCGTCATTGTCGATGAACAGACCCAGGGCCGCCGCATCTACGGTGGTAATACCGAGAACGTAGGTGGCTCCGCTGGCCAGTTGCAGGCGATCGTCCGTGGGGCTGAAGTCCGTGATCAGGGCGTAGTCACCTAAGCCGGGGTTGCTGTTGTTGGTGTTGCTGTAAAACGCGCCGCTGCTGTTGCCCAACACAAACAAATCGCTACCGGCTCCGCCGACGAGGGTGTCGATTTCGCCAGCGCCCCGGAGACTGTCGAGGCCCGCGCCCGTCAGGGTGTCGTTGCCTTGGTCGCCCGACAGGGAGTCGCTGCCCAGGTCGCCAAACAGTTGGTCATCGCCCTGGCCGCCAAACAAGACATCGACATCTTGGCCGCCGCGCAGGAAATCGTTGCCCTGGTTGCCGTAGAGGGTGTCGTTGCCCTGGTTGCCCGCGAGGCTGTCGTTGCCCTGGTTGCCGAAAACTAGGTTGTCGCCACCCCGTGCATCGAGTCGATCGGCGGCGTTGGTGCCGCGAAATTCTCGCGCTACGGGCAGGGCCTCATCAAACCGAATCAGGCCCAATCGCACGGGGGTGACTTCCGTTTCAAAGGGCACGGTTCCGTTGCCGGGCAGGGTGTCGGCCGCCAAGCCGAAGTCGTTGTCGTTGACGATCGCGAGGGTGTTGGCATCAACCCGCGCCAGGCCTTCGGGTTTGTCCACGTTCACATAGCCCGCTTCGGCGGCGTTCACGAGCAGCCGCTTGGCAACGGGTTCAATGCCGGCCGCTTTCAGTTCTGCGTAGGTTAGCTGCTCGATCGTTTTGCCGGGGGGCAGTTGACGCAAGTTGGCGGGGGAGTTGATGTTGGTCGCGCCGGCCAGGTCGATCTGATAGATCAATTTGTTGGAGCTGGTGTCGGTCAGGTCGTCGCGTTCAATGACGGCAAATTGACCGCCCCCGATCGCCACGGCATCCCCAATTTTGTCGGTGCGGCCATCGCCACTGCGGGTGATGTCATCGAGGATGTAGAGATATTCGGCGGTCACTTCGCGGGTGCTGATGTCCAACTGCACAATCCGCAGGTTGCGCGATCCTCGGGAGGTGGTGTCGGCGGTGCTGTCGGGATTGTCGATCGCGCTTTGGATGAAGGCATAGAGTTTGTTGCCATCCAGCGCCACGGCTTCAAACCCTCGATTGGCCCGGCGCGACCCATAGACGGCGGGTAAGATTTCCGTGCCGAATGTGCCGGCGGGTTGTTGAGCGGCGGCGGCGGTTCCTTGGGGAATGAAGCGGTTGAGGAGTTTGCCGGTGCGATCGAACTGATAGATGGCGGGGCGATATTCATCCACCATCCAGAACGACCCATCGGGGGCCACCACCACTCCTTCCGAGTCAATGCCTACGGGGTCGTTTGTGAGTCGGTTGCCAAACAAGTCCACGGGCACTTCGTCCGTGTAGGCTGCACCGGAGGCGGCCGCTTGCACGTTGGGCAGACCGGTGATCGGGCGATTGTCGGCGGCCTTCAGCCCGATCGTCTCGGTGAGGGCGAAGGTGCGAGTGGCCGGATCCAAGGAAAAGCGAATTAACTGCGGCTGAAAATCGGGCAGCGCAAAGGGGCGCTCGTTGCCGGGCACGTCGCGCAACAGGTTGGTGGGTTCACCATTGGGGCCGCGATCGGTATGGGTCAGGAATTGCAACCGCCCGTTGGCATCTCTTCCCTCGAAGGCTAACCCGGAAAACCCGCCCAGAAAAATCTGTTGACCGGGCGTGGTTTGGGAAGGGTTGCGGGGGTTGGTCGTGGCTGTTGTGCCCAACAGCGGACGGTTATTCCAATCGAAGGTTGAAATTGTGGTGGCCATACAGCACAGGAAACAATGGTGGGCAGAGGCTCCCAAGTGATCGAATCGCGCCTTGGAGCTTGGCCACTCTATCGGTCTGGGCTTAAGCAACCATTAACACTGGATTGCTGTTTGCTTAATCTGCGCATTCCGGCTCAAGGCCACTGACCCCAGAGCAACCGATCGCCTCTGCTCAGACCTGCACCAAGGCATCCCAACGGCGGAGCGTTTTTGCCGATTGCAGCAAGCGCCGAGGGAGCGATCGCCCGGTCAGGAAGTTCATCAACCAGGGGGACTGGTTCCAGCGATTGATCCGACGGGACAGGACAAACTCCTGATCAAACAGTCGTTGCAAGTCGCGATCGTAAGCGGAGAGGGCTGCGCGATCGAACTGGCCAACCCGGATGGCCGTTGCGGCCACGGCCGCCGCCAGCCGCCCCGAGTCGATCGCCTTGGCCGTACCAAACCCCGTTAGCGGATTGCACAGGCCGGCCGCGTCGCCCGCCAGCAACACCCGATCGCCCGATCGGCGGATCTGGGCCGAGCCGCCAAAGGTCATCGGCCAGGTTTCCGGCTCACTGATGGGTTCTGCGGTTGCCAAGCGTTCCCGCAACCAGGGTTTGGCGGCAATCACCTCCGACAGCAACCCGGACAGGCGGGCAGGGTCGTTGCCAATTCGATCGGCCCTAGTGCCCAAGCCAACTTTGAACCGCCCATGGGCCAAGGGAGCGATGAACAAAAAGCCCGGCAAGAGGGGCTGAATATAGTGTGCTTCGATGTGGGGCTGCTCGAAGCCGGCCACGTTGCGATAGTAGCGGTGGAGTGTCAGGGCCCGATCGGTGGGGTCTTCGGTTTGGTTCAGCAACAGACTGGCCACGCGCGATCGGGCCCCATCGGCTCCAATGACGAGCTTGGTGTGCAGGGTTTCCGTTTGCTCACCGATTTTCACCACGGCCGCCAACCGATCGCCCGCCGGTTCTAGGGTCACCAATTCACAGCCCAGCCGCAGATCCGCAGTCGATCGATCCACAAACCCTAACAGCAGGGCATCCATGGCCTGGCGATCCATGGTGTAAATCGGGGCTTGGTCGCCCGGGTGGGGCAAGGGGGGTTGGTAGCGATCGCCCCGATCGCTGAAAATCCAAGCGCCGGCCGGACAGGGCAACAGGTCGGGGCTGGCGAGGAGGGCTGCTGCCAAATCAGGGCGATTGAGGCGATTGAGCGCCGCCAACAGATCCTGGCCAAAGGCGTTGCCGTCCACTTTGTCGCGGGGAAAAACGGCGCGATCGATCAGCACATGGTCAATTCCCCGCTGACTGAGGGTGATTGAGCTGGCCACGCCTGCCGGCCCAGCTCCGACGACTAAAACATTGGTTTCCATAGCAGTGGATTGAAGGGCAAATCTTTTTTGAAGCTTGAATACTGTCTATTGATCTTCTTAGATTGCCCGATCGTCAACTTGCCAAAATTGGAGGCGCTGGGGGCTAAAAACTCAAAAAAATGGGCGATCGGCTATTCCACGATTTCGCCCAAATATAGCCGCACGAAATCCCGCGCTGCTTCTGGATTTAGCCTTTTTAAGGCTGTGACGATCGCCACGATCGTTGCGCCTGTGGGATCGCTCAGCCCATGAACCCAACGATAGGGCACTGATCGCCGCAACCCCAGCTCAATAGCCAGTCGATTTTGGCTGATGTTGTGGATTTTGAGAATTGCTCTCAGTGCTTGTCCGGCACGTCCCATGCCCTCGATCGTCGTAAAGGTTGGAGTTTCCGTAAATGCGATCCCGATCGCTAACGCTCCTCTAAGAATTCGCCCAAATATAACCGCACAAAGTCCCGAGCGGCGGCTGGATCAATCTCCTGAAGTGCCTGAGCCAATTCGTAAACCCGTTCAGCGGTTGGGTCGCGCACCTCGTTGCACCAGCGATAAACGTTCGAGGTGCTAATTTCCAGGGCTGAGGAGACCTTTCCCTGAGTAATTCCGTAAGTCTCGAGGACTTGCTTGAGTGCTTTGCCTGCTTTCCCCATTCCCCAATCTTGCCGTTGTCGTTGAGTTGAACAGTGGGTGGGGCGATCGGCTATTCCACAATTTCGCCCAAATATAGCCGCACGAAATCCCGCGCTGCTTCTGGATGTAGCTTTTTTAAGGCTGTGACGATCGCCACGATCGTGTCACCGCTAGGGTCGCGAACGCCATTGCACCAGCGATATACGGTGGTTCGCTCGATATTCAATCTGGCAGCGAGAGCATACTGACTGACCTCGTGCGAGGTCAAAACTTGCTTTAAAACTTGTCCGGCTTTCCCCATAGGCTCAATCCTCTCAAAAGCCTATAGGTTTCGTAAATTGGCTACCATTTGGACTAGTAAATTGATCGGTTGACGTATACAGATTGGACTATTAAACTTAAGACAAGTCCAAGTAAGTGAGATTTGACAAAGCTGTTGTACATCCCACATTCAACGGGTGATAGAGACTGATGCCTCATTGATCTTGCTTTGCTTGTGCCGACGGCCAATTCATTTCAGGAGGAACGGCCATGACGACTGTAACTGACTTTGTGGAAACGCCGATCGCCCCGGAATCCTTGACTGAGGGGCAATCCGCGCTCGATTCCCTGCCCGCGCGATTGGATGGGCGCGAAACGGTGAAGGTGATGGTGATTGGGTCGCCGCGTGCGGTGGAAAACACGATTCGGGTGTTGTATCTGCGCGGCTTTGCGGAGTTGTATGAGTGGTCACCGATGCAGCCGACCCAAAATCCCGGTGAGGTGATGAGCTTGCTGAGGCGGCTGTTGTCGTTGAGTTGAGCAGTCTAGAGTAAGGCTCGAATTTGACCGATCGCGTTGCTGAGGAGTTGAGCAGCGCGATTCGCGTTATCGCCTGCCAACTATTTATGGTTTGTAAGTCCACTCACCAATAAAGCCTTGCTGGTTAGCGAGGGATAGTAATGGCTCTAGGGTTCGACGATAGGACATTTGAAGATGCTCAAGAATCAATAGATCTGGAGCTGATATTCTCAAGTCTGAGATGTATGAACTGATGTGCTTATCCCATTTTCTCGATGTCATATGCTGATAATGAAAAACAAGAAATTTGTGTTGAAGTCCGATAAAGAAATCCAGATAATTTACACTGGGCAAATGATTAGACTTCATTAGATTTGCACGACTATCAACAGGAATTAGATTCCATGGCAGATCATGAGCCACAAAAGACCATGGCAGAAAATGATCAATCGCAGAGGTCGTATCTTGGAGAGACTGACCAGAGTAGATACAGGATAAATTCTCAGATTGAATTACTGGCTCCCAGAGCTTTGAAATCTGGTCAAGGGAGCTTCTGCGAATAGGAGGAAATATTTTAGAAACAATATTAGGCGTTGATGGGTTTCGCTGTTGCATATACATCAGCCATTGCCAAGTTGCCCAACCTCGAACAATGGGGAAATTTTCCCGAAAGTAAATAATCCAATCTTGATGAAGAATAATAGACTGACAAAATGTTGCTTGATCAGATTTAAAACAATACAATGGCTTGATATCCTGGAATTTTTCTCTAGACAAGTCTACAATTGCTTGGTTGATTTTTGTATCCTTGATTCCGCGCAAAAATTCTTGAAAGAAAGGGTAAATTAGGCGAAAAGGAACATATCGAAGAATATCTTTGGAAATGTCATCTAAATTTTGTGCTTGAATCGATTTTCTGATTGAGTTTCTCTCGAAATTGGCAAGATTGAGAGCCGATTTCAAGAAAACAGGAGCGAGATGATCTAGCTTCTTGGCAATTCGATCTTGGGAGCCAAAAGAGAGCTTGAAGTAACTATGAGGATACCAAGCACTAATTAACATTTCAATAATCACTTCTCTCAAGTTAATCTCAAGAGGGCATTCAAATGCATGGCGCTCTAGAATATCAAGGAGCGATAAAAAGAATAGATATTTGTAAGAGGTGGTAGTACTGTTGAATAGTTGCGAGAGGATGCCAATATTAACCCCGCTCGACTGTGGTAGTTGCTGTGGGATAAAACTAAAAATTTCATCGCTCATTATTTTTGAAGTTAAGTGTTGATTGGAGTTTTTTGAAGCCATCATCGGCTCATGGCTTCCATCACGTATCTTGCATGTTTTATCACGTATCTTGCATGTTTTATTTTGAGTAATCTAAGAAAGCCTTGGCAAGTCATTTGCTGCTTGAATGGAGTGCTTAAATAGTCAGCCCTCAGCCGATCGCCCTGAGAGCAGCGTGGCCGGGCGATCGATGGCCAAGCCAGACAGTCGCCCTAAACTAGGAAGAGTTCGCCCATTCTCCAGCCCGTTCCCATGGCCAATCTTGCGGATTCTCGATTAGGACGGTGGGCCCAGCGCGTGCAAGCGGCCGCCCTAATTGGTGGTCAAACCCTGGTTCACCTCAGCCGTGGCAAAATTCACCGCCGCAACACGATCGAACAAATGCACCTGGTGGGGCCCGACTCCTTGGGCATTGTGCTGCTGGCCGGCGTGTCGATCGGGGCGGTGTTTACGATCCAGGTGGCCCGCGAATTCATCAAATATGGAGCCACCTCCGCGATCGGGGGTGTGATGGCAGTGGCCATGGCGCGGGAACTGTCGCCGGTTTTTGCCGCCGTGATTTTGGCCGGGCGAGTGGGGTCGGCCTTTGCGGCGGAAATCGGCACGATGCGCGTGACGGAGCAAATTGATGCGCTTTATGTGTTGCGCACCGACCCGATCGACTATTTAGTCGTGCCTCGGGTTTTGGCCTGTTGCACCATGCTGCCCCTGCTCACGGAATTGGGGTTGCTGGCGGCCATGCTGGCGGGACTGACCATTTCGGAACTGGGCTTTGGCATCACCCGCTACGAGTTTCTCGACTCCGTGAAAACCTTTTTGGAAGTGCGGGATCTGTTTTGCGCTGCCATCAAAGGCGCTTGCTTCGGGGGGCTAATTGCCGCGATCGGCTGTGGTTGGGGTCTCACCACCAGCGGCGGGGCCAAGGGCGTGGGCCAAGCCACCACCTCCGCCGTGGTCACCTCTTTGCTGGCGATTTTGATTGCCAATTTCTTTTTGTCCTGGCTGATGTTCCGCAGTGCTCCCACGCTCTAGGCGTAATTGATCAGCGCGGTCGATCGGTGCAGTTGAATGGTCACCAGGTGCTGCGTCAAAAATCCCAATTTTCCTGAAATCTCTGGCGCGGGATGGGGCTTTTTCGATCGGGTCAGCTCGCCCCAAGAAATCTGTCACAATAGAAGGGATTTCTGGCGCAAAACAGCCGCCGTTTTTAACCCCCCAATTTCGTTCTTGATCATGGCTTTTAAGATTCAAAAAACCGATGCCGAATGGCAATCGCAACTGACTCCGGAACAGTTTCAAGTGACGCGCAAGCATGGCACGGAACGCGCGTTCACGGGAGAACATTGGGATAACAAGGCTCCCGGAACCTACAACTGCGTTTGCTGTGGAACGCCCCTTTTTATTTCAGATACCAAATATGATTCGGGAACTGGCTGGCCCAGTTTTTGGCAGCCGATCGCCCCGGAAAATATTGAAACTCAGGTCGATCGCACCCTGTGGATGACCCGCACCGAAGTGCATTGCGCCAACTGTGGGGCCCACTTGGGCCATGTGTTTGAAGATGGCCCGCCGCCCACCGGTCTGCGCTATTGTATGAATTCTGCTTCCTTGAAATTTGAGCCAAATTAAGGGCCAGATTAAGGGCCAAATTGAGCTTGAATGGCGATCGGTTGTTCTCAGTTGTGGTTGAGTGATCGCTGAGGTTTCGATCAAACCGTTTGATTGGGTTTTTGGGTCTTGTTTCTCGATCGCATTTTGAGCTAAGAAAAAATCCCCCGCAATCGATCGACTGTGGGGGATTTTGCTTGAAGATGAAAGCTTTGCTGAATTCAGGCCATGAAGTTTAACACTGATTCTGAACTTTGGGGGTGATTTCCAGGTCAATTTCCTGTGATCACCCCCCTTGAATTGCAGCGCTTCAGGGCAGGTTGCAATCTAGGCGATCGCGGCCATTTTCACATCGCTTTCGTTCAGCAGGTCTTGCAATTCCTGGGCATCAACGGTCTCTTTTTCCACCAGCATTTGAGCCAGGCGATCGAGCACGGAGCGGTTTTCTTGCAGCACTTGCTTGGCGCGGCGGTAGGCTTGATCCACCAGGTTGCGGACTTCCTCATCGATCGCGGCGGCCGTCTCTTCCGAGAAGTCGCGCTCGGAGGCAATGTCGCGACCCAGGAACATGTTGCCTTGCTGGCGACCCAGGGCCACCGGGCCCAGGCGATCGCTCATGCCAAAGCGGGTCACCATTTGGCGTGCCACACGGGTCACCTGCTGCAAGTCGTTGGAAGCGCCCGTGGTCACTTCCTCTTCACCGAAGATGATTTCTTCCGCCAGGCGACCGCCCAGGGCCACCGCCATTTGGTTTTCCAGATAGGAACGGGAATAGAGACCCGAATCCATCCGATCTTCGCTAGGCGCAAACCAGGTCAAACCGCCGGCCTGACCGCGCGGGATGATGCTGATTTTTTGCACGGGGTCGTAGTCGGGCATCAGCGCACCCACTAGGGCGTGGCCGGCTTCGTGGTAGGCCACCAGGGTTTTGCGCTTTTCGCTCATCACGCGATCTTTCTTTTCGGGGCCGGCCAAAATCCGGTCGATCGCGTCGTTGATTTCGTCCATCGAAATTTCCGTCAAGTTGCGACGGGCGGCCAAAATTGCCGCTTCGTTCAGCAAGTTTGACAGATCCGCACCGGTAAAGCCGGGGGTGCGGCGAGCAATCCGCTCCAGATCCATATCCTTCGAGAGGGACTTGCCGCGCGCGTGGACACCCAGAATTTCCAGGCGGCCGTTGAAGTCGGGGCGATCGACCACCACTTGGCGATCGAACCGGCCGGGACGCATCAGCGCCGCATCCAACACGTCGGGGCGGTTGGTGGCCGCAATCACAATAATCCCCGTGTTGCCCTCAAAGCCGTCCATTTCGGTCAGCAATTGGTTCAGGGTTTGTTCGCGCTCGTCGTTGCCGCCGCCGAGACCTGCGCCCCGCTGACGACCCACCGCGTCGATTTCATCGATGAACACAATGCAAGGGGCGTTTTGCTTGGCCTGCTCAAACAGGTCGCGCACGCGGGACGCACCCACACCCACGAACATTTCCACAAATTCCGAACCGGAGATGCTGAAGAAGGGCACACCCGCTTCGCCAGCCACAGCCCGCGCCAGCAGGGTTTTACCGGTTCCCGGAGGGCCCACCAGCAGCACGCCCTTGGGAATCTTTGCACCCACGGCGGTGAAGCGATCGGCATTTTTCAGGAAGTCCACCACTTCCGTCAGCTCCAACTTGGCTTGCTCAATGCCGGCCACGTCGTTGAAGGTGATTTGGGTTTGGGGTTCCATTTGCACCCGGGCCCGCGATTTGCCAAAGTTCATGGCCGGGTTGCCCGCGCCCCCTTGGGCCCGCCGCAACAGGAAGAACAAACCCACCAACAGCAGAATCGGCAGGAACAGGCTGCTCAGGGCCCGGAACCAGAAGCCTTCGTCGCTGGGCGGTTGCACGGAAATATCAACGTTGTTGCTGGTCAGAATGTTGATGATTTCCGGGTCGTTGGGCAGGTTCACCAACACGGTGCTGCCGTCTTCGGTGGTGGCCAAGGCCCGGGAGCGATCGGCGCTAATCCGCACGCGATCAACCTTTTTAGATTGCACTTCCTGCACGAATTGGCTGTAGCGCCAGGTTTCGCGGGTTTGGGGCTGTCGATCGAAGAACGCTGTACCCAGGGCGATGATTACGATCGCCAACAGGGCATAGAGTCCGGCATTTCTCCACCGTTTATTCACTGGTGCATCCTCCTAAAAGGCGTTCTGCCAGGGCGTTTGTTATGCCAGGGCTGTACTTGCCGTAGCTCAAAAATTAACTGGTTGTTAACTAATGTTAACGCAATGGCTTCCAGTCCGTCGCCATGGCTGCTATTAACGATTATGCGGATTTCCGACTCAGGATGGGTGTGGACGAAATCGCTTGGTGGGTGTAACAGCGCGATCGCCCCGCAGACTAAGGGTTATGCGGTCGTCGCCGCCAGTCGGTCTAGCCGGTCTAGCCGTCAGTGGGTTGAAGTGTTTGGGGAGAAATGAAGGAAATGCAGGCATTTGGCGGCCCGAGGGCCACAGAATTTCCGATGCCGCTGGAGCCGGGCGATCGGGCGTGGGTGATTGCCCCCAGCGGGCCAGTTTTGGATCCGGCGGCGATCGCCCGGGGGGTGGAAATTTGGCAAGACCGGGGCTTTCGGGTGCAGTTTGCGGCCGGTTGGGATGCGCAAACGGGCTTTTTGGCGGGCACTGATGCCCAACGTCGATCGCAACTGGCGGCGGCCTTGGCGGATCCCGGTTGCCGAGCGATCGTCTGTGCGCGGGGGGGCTATGGTTCGGCCCGACTGCTGGAGGATTGGGATTGGCCGCTGTTTGCCGGTCGAGGGGCGGGGCTGATGGTGGATCCAGCGCGATCGCCCCTGTGGTTGATTGGGTTTTCAGACATTACGGCCCTGCTGTGGAGTTTGGCCCGGCAGGGGGTGGCGGGTGTGCATGGGCCCCTGCTCACCACCTTGGGCCAGGAACCGGCCTGGACGGTCGATCGCCTGTTTAATCTATTGGCCGGTCAGCCCCTGGAACCGCTTCAGGGTCAGGGTTGGGGCGGTGGGGCCGTGGTGGGTCGCCTGTTTCCGGGGAACCTGACGGTGATTGCCAATTTGCTCAATACGCCTTTGCAGCCCGCTTTGGAAGGGGCCATTTTGGCGATCGAGGACGTGACGGAATATCCCTACCGGATCGATCGGCTGTTGACCCAGTGGCGTTTGAGCGGTCTGTTGCGGGCGATTGGGGGCATTGCGATCGGCCATTTCACCGCCTGCGATCCGCCGCCCAACCGGCCCAGTTGCTCCATGGCGGAAGTGCTGCGCGATCGGCTGGGAGATTTGGGCCTGCCGATCGTTTCCGGGTTGCCCTTTGGCCATGAACCCCCGAATGCGGCCTTGCCCGTGGGCACGCTGGCCCGGTTGGATGGGGAGGCGGGCACGCTGGAACTCTTGAGCTAGGCAATTGGCCCGGCGCGTCAGTCAAGGGGCCAAGGGGGCGGGCAAAGTACACCTTGAACCCACTGCTCAACGAATCGGATCTCCATCCTGGATCCCCATCTTGGATCCCCATTGAGGAGCAGGGCCCGGTTGAGTTTTGGGGTCTGGTTTTGGGGTCTAGCGATCGTCGCCCCGCAAGGCCAAGGGCGATCGGGGTAACTCAAAGGTTTTCAGCAGCAATTGCCCCGTCGCTTCCCCATCGATCGGGCGGGAAAACCAATAGCCCTGACCATAGGAACAGTCCATCGATTGCAACTGCCGCAACTGCTCGATCGTCTCAATCCCTTCCGCCACCGTATCCATCCCCAGGGATTCCGCCAGGGCAATAATTGCCCGGACAATGGCCCAATTGCTTTCCTGGTCTGGACTGCGGGTGACAAAGGAGCGATCGATCTTGATGGTATCGATCGGGAAGCGTTGCAAATAGCTGAGGGATGAATAGCCCGTGCCAAAGTCATCAATGCTCAGTTGAATGCCCCGATCGCGCAGTTTCCGCAACAGGGCCTCCGCCGTTTTGGCATCCGCCATCACCACGCTTTCGGTAATTTCCAACTTCAGGTGCTGCGGCGGCAGTCCCGTTTCCGCCACAATTCCTTCAATGGACTGGGCCAAGTTGGGCTGGGTAAACTGCCGCGCCGACAGGTTCACACTCACACTTAGCCCGGCCCACCCATGGGCCGATCGCAGGCTGGGAATGGCCTGTAACCAAACCATCATTTGCTGGCAAGCTTCCCGCAAAATCCATTCGCCCAGGGGAATAATCGTGCCGGTTTCTTCCGCCATGGGAATAAATTCCGCCGGACTCACCAACCCCCGATCGGGATGATGCCAACGCACTAGGGCTTCCAAGCTGGCAACCCGGCCCGTAGCCAAATCCACGATCGGTTGATAAGTCAGGAAAAATTCTTGCCGCTCCATGGCCCGGCGCAAATCGCGCTCCAGGTGCAGTTGCGCAATCACCCGCTCGCGGAAGGAGCGATCGAACGCCGCGTAGCAGTTGCGGCCCAACTCCTTCGCCCGATACATGGCCAAATCTGCATCCCGCAGCACATCCCCCGGCCGGGCATATTCCGGCGTGCCGAACGCAATGCCAATGCTGGTGGTGATGGTGAATTCGTGGCCATCCACATCAAAGGGAGCTTTCAGGGCCAACTGCACCCGCTCGGCGGCGCGGGTGGCAATTTCCGGCTGATCCAAATCCGTCAGCAAAATGGCAAATTCATCGCCCCCCAGCCGCGCCACCGTATCCTGGGGCCGCACGCAGGTGCGCAACCGGTTCGCCAGTTCCACCAAGAGCCGATCGCCACAGAGGTGACCCAAGCTATCGTTCACCACCTTGAAGCGATCGAGATCTAAAAACAGCACCGCAAAATGGTGATTGCGTTGGCGACGGGCGATCGCCATGGTTTGACCCAACCGATCGATAAACAGGGCCCGATTCGGCAGCCCCGTCAGCGCATCATGGAGCGCGTCATGCAGCAACCGCGACTCCACCAACTTGCGCTCATGGATATCCGCCAAGGATCCCGCCATCCGCAACACATGGCCCCGCCCATCCCGAATCGCCAACCCCCGACAGAGCACCCAGCGCACGGAACCATCCGCATGGCGAATGCGATGCTCACTTTCAAAGTGGTCACTGCGGCCCTGCAAGTGGGCATCTAGCTCCGCTCGCAATTGGGCTTGATCATCCACATAAACCCGATCGAGCCATTCCTGGGGTTGGTCACCCACTTCCGAATCGCGGTAGCCCAACAACGCCTTCCATCGGGGCGAAAAATAAACCCGATTGGTCAAAAAATCCCAATCCCACAGCCCGTCATTGGCCCCCCGCACAGCCAACGCGTACCGCGCCTCACTTTCCCGCAAAGCCGACACCAATTGGGATTGTCCCAAGGCCACCCCCGCCTGCACCGCAATTTGTTGCAACAAGTCCTGCTCGAAGGGTTGCCACTGGCGCGGCCCCTGGCAATGGTGAGCCAACAGCAGTCCCCACAATCGGTTTTGAGAGCGGTCTGGCTCAATCACCGGCTGCAAAATTGGTACGACCAAATTGGCCTGCACACCGAACTGGCGCAGCAGTTGGCGATGGCAAACCGAAATCCGAGCGGTTTCCACATCGTCAATGGCCGAGGTGCGCCCTTCAAGATATTTCTGGTGATAGTGGGTCGTGAAGCAGGGGTCGGAAACGGTTTTGCCCAACAGGGAATAGGGGCCATTGCCGGTAGCCTCCACCACAAAGGAGCCTTGCCGCTGTGCATCGAATTGGTAAACCAAGACCCGATCGCACTGCAACATCCGCTGCACTTCCGTGACCATGGTTTGCAGGATCGTATCCACCCGTGATGACTGGTGAATTTTGAGGGCGATTTCTGCGAACAGTTTCGATCGCCAGTATTGACGCTGTAGCTCGACTTCCGCCTCCATTCGATCGATCACATCCTACCCAGTCTTCATTGAGTTAAACGTTTGATTAAACTGCTCAAATTGGTTCTGTTTTGAGCATTAGCGGGCGATCGCCTGACGAAATCATGACAGCAGCCACCGCCCAACCTTGATGAGCATTCGATGGTGATCCTAACGAAAGGGGGTTGCTGAAACCTCAGCTCAGTGCCTTCGGGCGCAGAATAGCAAATGGGTTTTGAGCCATGGCAATGATGGATCAAAGGCTGTCTAGGGTTTGTGATGGCTAGCTGGGAGCCAGTCGCCTCTCCGGGGTTGAGGTAGAGAGTTTGGGCCCGGCTAACGAAACCGGTGTCTTAGGGTGGCACTGGGGCTGGGTGAGGGTAATGGTGGTTTGAGAGTAACGATTTTGATGCGATCGTAATCGACAAACCCAATTCAAGAAAAGGCGGCCGCGCGATCATTCCTTTCGTTAACCCCTTGATTTACGTTGATTTACGCCACGCTCCTCTAAATGTTCCCGCCAAGCGCCTCCAGCCCATCCCAAGTCGCTTCCCCCACACCGAAAGCGACCATTTGATCATTTGATCGGGTCAGCCCATTCCAGACAGGTCACACCTAAGCCACTTTTCAACGCGAAAGTATCTTAGGGTGTCGTCCTATCCTCCAAAGCCTAGTCTAAAACCCTGTGAATCTTTTAATGATCATGGTTAATAGGCTGAAATAGATCTTCTGTTTATTCAGTCTCCAATCAGGATTGTCTTCTTTGTGGCGGAGCGTTACGATTTCAATTCAAGGGTCATGGTCGATCGGTTGGGATCATGACTTTAGATGGCGCATGGCTAGAGGGATCTTAAGTAAGATCAGCAAAAAATCTTGACTACTTCAGGAAAAAACACTGAGATCAACAAAAATCCTGAAGTGATCTACCCGATTTTGATGTCTCAGATTAATCTTTTATATTAACGCAATTATAATACTTTTTTGTTTTTGTCTAATTTTCATTGAGCTTTCATGAGGCTTTTCTTAGGTCTTTACTGGAAATTTATAGGATTTATGACAATATTCTATCAAGATTTGATTAATTTTGCAATAAGATTTCGTGAATCACAACTGCTTCAAAGTTACTTTTAAATTGCTTTAAAGCCGACTAGATATTGATTCAAGATTAATCAAAAATTGACTGCAAATTAACTGAGAATCGATCCAATTGCGGTTGAATTGAATACTGGTTAAGTCTTGATTTGGTATTTGTTTAATCTTTATTTGATATTTGATCAAAACTTAATCCGATATGACCTCAATCTAGAAATTTCTTGAGCTTTGATTGGGTTTTGGGGATTGACAAGGCTTGGGTGGGGGGCAGTTGCCGCTGCGGAAAAGCAACCCAATTTTGAGGCAGACTATTGTTGGAAGCATTTGGGGACAAAAGTTCATCAGCCCCGAGAATAATAGTTCAAGACTGCCGCTAACGATTAAACTTCAGCCATGTCGAATCAGTCGGGTTTCCCCTTTTCGTTCGCAACGTTAGATAATCAGCCCTTTCAAGTGGTTGCCACACCCGATCGCTCGCGGGCGGTGCTTTGTTTGCATGGCTTGGGGGGTGGGCCCTATGAAATGCGACCGTTAGCACCGTTGTTGTTGAATTTGGGATGGACGGTGGAGGCGATCGCCTATCCGGGCCATGACCAACCGGGCCCAAAAATGCCCAACTCCCGCTGGGAAGATTGGTATCAGGCGGCGGAGACGGCGTTCGATCGCCTGGCTCAGTCCCATGCTCAGGTGGTGGTGGTCGGATTTTCCACGGGCTGTCCCTTGGCGTTGCGGCTAGCCCTCCAGCGATCGATCGGGGGGTTGGTGCTGCTGAGTCCGTTTATGGCAATTGTTCGCCCTGCGGCCTGGTTGCCCTCGGCGGAACAGTTGTTGCCTTGGGTTTATCCGCTGCTGAAGGAAGTGCCCCGATCGGCCTTGGCCATTGCGGATCCGGAAGGACGGGCGGCGGCCGATCGCGTAGCGCCCTATCGCTCCTTCCATCTGGGCGCTGTGCAGAGTGCGTTGGCGCTGATTCAACAAGTGCGGCCCCGGTTAGGGGAAATTACGGTTCCGACGCTGATTGTGCAACCGAAGCGCGATCGGGTGGTGAATCCTCAAGGTGCGCTGCAATTGTTCCAATCCCTGGGTTCCTCGTCCAAGCGTCTCTGCTGGCTGGAAAAATCAGACCATATCCTAACGCTGGACTATGATCGCGATCAGGCATTTCAAGAAATTGCCACTTTCTTTGAGCAGCTTCCTGCCTAAATTTCCTGTGCTTCAAGGGCGATCGGGTTGGGAATTTGCTGAGCTTGTGCTGCATGGGGCTGAATTTGTGCCGTATCCTATGGCCCCGTTTGGAGCAGTTGTGAGCGAGGCTGTGGTGGCCCGTTGGCTCCCCGTTGAAAGCTGAAAGTTGAAAAGGCAAATTGGCCCAAAGACTGGGGTCAGGCTATTAAGAGATGGCTCGCCCTTGACCGTGCCAAAATTAACCATCCGAATTGCTTTTATGGAATTTCATGGAATTTATAATATTGTCTTTATTGATGCCATTGATTGTTTTTTCTGATATTAAATCCAATACGAAATTCCGTGATTACAATCGAAAAAACTGGATCTCAGGACTTTGCTCAGGATTTTGACTCTTGGAAAATGAGCAATGAAGCAAGCCTGAAGCGAGTGCTGATCCAAAAATTTCTGAAATTAAATTCAAATTTAAGGCCAATGGGATAATCAAAACTTCAGGAAACAATTGTTAACTGGACTACCAAATATTGAAATAATGACCAAAATTTTGAGCCGTAAGAACGGTCAGCGCCAGTATTTTTGATTGGGCAATTTAAGGAATGTGTTGTTTTTCGTCACGTTCTGTCATAATAATTTTAAAAGATTCTTAACAAAGACCGCTGAATCCAAGTAATCAACCCCAAGTGGTCTGCGAATCGGGCAGGAAACTGAAAAATGCCATGGGTGATGCGTGGTTGATGCCAGTCCCCCGGTGCAAGATCCCAACGACTGATCGCTGGCTGAAATGATGTTTGGATCGATAACTAGGTTTTCGAGTATGCCAAGTGCCGACTGGGGCGAACAGTTGCTGAGTGTTGTGGCTACTCAGGTCATCCGCCACCTGTTCACCGCGAGCGATCGGGTGGAGGTGCGGGTGGAATGTACACCTCAGATCAAGTTGCTGCAAGGCCAGGTCGATCGCTTCCAGATGTCTGGCTCGGGGCTGGTGATTCGCCATGCCTTCCGCACAGAGGCCATGGAATTTGAGACCGATGCGGTGTCGATCGACTTTGCGGGCCTGTTGCAGGGGCGGTTGTTGCTGCGTCAACCCACCCAGGCGATCGCGAAGGTGGTGTTGCTGGAAGAGGATATCAACCGGGCGTTCACGGCTCCCTTGGTGGTGCAACATTTGGAAAATTTGCCGCTCCAGGATTGGCAGGACTTGCCCGGGAGCGGGCTGGCCAAGGCTGAAAGCGTTTCGTTCCAATCGATTCAGGTGCGCTTGTTGGCCAGCAATCGAATTGCCCTCAGCGCCCAGGCTTGTTTTGGGGCCGATCAACCGGTGCCGATCGCCCTGCAAGCGACCTTGGGCATTGAGCGCCGTCGGCGGTTGCGGTTTTTGAATTGCCAATTTGATCCCGATGGTTTGCCCGATCGCGCGGCTCTGGGCGAAGAAGCGATTACTCTGGCGGCCTCGGCCAGTGAGCGGCTAGGCAAAGTTTTGGATCAGTTGGTGGATCTCGATCGCTTCAATCTGGATGGGGTGACCCTGCGCATCAACACGATCGAAACCCGCGGCCAACAATTGGTATTTAGCGGTTGGGCCCAGGTGAACCATGTGCCGGAAACGACAACTCCGGGATTGGTGGCCTAGTGGCCTAGGAGCTTTAGCCGAAGGGGTAACCCTAGGGGGCTTGGGAGTTCACCGGATAATCCGAGTAATCCTCTGCAAAATCGTCTCTGTAGTCTTCACAGTCTTCGCAGTCTTCGCAGTTTTCTGAATAATCTTGCCGGTAGTCGCCATAGTCCGGGTAATCTGGGGCCGCGCCAAGGCGGGAAATGGGGGGCGCGGCGATTCCTTCAACGAGGTTGAACCGATGATTCAGCAAGCTGGCCACTCCGGAACCGCTGACCGGCGGCGAAAACCAATAGCCTTGGCCATATTGGCAACCCAAGGTGCGTAGCTCACGGGCTTGGGCGGAAGTTTCGATGCCCTCGGCCACCACGTTCATGTTCAGGCTTTCTGCCAGGGCCAAAATGGTGCGGGCGATCGCCACGTTGCGCCCATCGGACTCGATCGGGGCCACAAAGGCCCGATCGATCTTCAGCGTATCGATCGGCAGTTGATGCAAACGACTCAGGGACGAATAGCCCGTGCCAAAGTCATCAATGCTGAGTCGAAAGCCCAATTCCCGAAACTCGGCCAAGGTGGCGGCGATCGTATCTTCGCGATCGAGCATCATGCTTTCGGTAATTTCAAACCCAATCCAACTGGGATCAATTTCCTCTCGAACACAGATCGATCGCATGTGCTGAGCCAGGTTGGGTTGGGCCAACTGTTGCACCGACAGGTTCACCGCTACGGTGATCGGTCGCCCGGCCCGCAAGCCCGAATTCCAGTAGCGCAGGTGGCGACAGGTCATTTCCAGTACCCATTCCCCAATTTGGCTGATCACCCCGCTTTCTTCCGCGATCGGTACAAATTCCGCCGGAGAAATCAGGCCCCGTTGCGGGTGATGCCACCGAATCAGCGCCTCAAAGGCCTTCACTTCCCCGGTTGCCAAGCAAATGATCGGTTGATAGTAGGGTTCCAGTTCCCCCCGCTCGATCGCCCGCCAAAGTTGATTTTCCAGTTGCAAGCGTGCCACCGCCCGATCGCGCATACTGGGATCAAACACCACCGATTGGCTCTGGCGTAGGGTCTTTGCCCGATACATCGCAATATCCGCATCGCGCAGCAGTTCCTCCGCGTGGCGATAGGCCGGTTTGCCCGGCCCCGTGCGGCTAAACACCACCCCCACACTGGCGCTGGCAAAGATTTCCATCTCATCGATCGTGAATGGATCACTGAGCGCCGCATGAACCCGCTGGGTCACGGCCTCGGCTGTTTCCAACTGCCGTACCTGCTCCACCAGCACCACAAACTCATCCCCGCCCAACCGGGCCACCATCCCCTGCTGAGGCAAGGCCGAAACCAGCCGCCGAGCAATCATTTGCAACAGGCGATCACCCGTGCCGTGGCCGTGGCTGCTGTTCACCAGCTTGAAGCGATCCACATCCAGCAACAACAGCGCAAAATCCAATTGCTCTCGATCGAGCAATGACTGCACCCGCTCCGCCAAGGCCCGCCGATTGGGCAGCGCCGTCAAGGGGTCATAGAGCGCGTGATATCGCAGCCAGCTTTCCGCCTGCTCATGGGCCGTGATGTCGTGGCAGTTCACCACCACTCCCCGCACCGACGGATCATCCAACAAATTGGTCGTGACCGCCTCCAGTAAATTCCAGTCCCCATTGCGGTGGCGCACACGGTAGCGAACGGGGGGCTGACTCAACCCCGGTTCCGCCAGGGAACGCAACAGGGTTTGCAACACCACCTGCACATCATCCTCATGAACGAAGGTGCTGAGGTGATGGTTAACTGCCTCCTGGGGGGAATATCCTAAAATCCGCTCGGCCGAAGGGCTAACGTAGCAAAACGTCCCTTGCTGATCAAGGATGACGATGATGTCACTGGCATTGGCCAGCAAAGACTCAAACCGATGGTTATTTCCTGGAGACACAGAACCATAGGAAGGTTGAAGGGAGTCAGCCACGCGAGAGCGCCCTCAGAATTTGCCACGTCAGTCGTTGTACCAAGAGCAGATGGGGATTAAAGATTAATCGCAACCCACCCAGTGAGTCCTCTGGATAATTTAGAGGTTACCGGTCGTCTATGGGGCACCGGTCGTTGCTGGTGTCGTGACCATCCGGCTGCACTCATTTCCCCACAACCGCCCCCTGGGCCCGGGTAAACCACCACAGAGAATTCCCGGGGCGATCGCCCAAGGTCTGCATTGTTAACAGCGAGTTAACAGCGAATGAATGAGAGTTCCATGAACTGGAGGCCAAGGGATGGAACTGACGCTGATTGAGCGGGAGTGATAACAGCTCCACGGCAGCACCCGATTCTGGAAACTCAGGCTAGCAGGTATGCGGGTTGTCCAGCTCACTAAGTGAATTATTCATCAGCATTTCTTAGCCAGCCTATGACAATCGGCATACCTGCTAGCCGCTGAGATACCAAACATTGCACGAACATCAAAAGACTGACACCCTGACAGTCAAACTCTAACGCAGATTCGCGCTGATTGGAAGCAGCCTCCGAGGGCTTCCGATAAGTGACCAGGGGGGCGCAAGAGCGCGATCGAGCGTCGGTAATGCGGACAGTTGCAACGATTTGGAGTGCTTTGGATCACCACGGGGTCACGATGAAGTCACTCAAAAATGGTACTGGGATCATTGCTAAATGCCCACTCATTCAGGGCAAAACAGCCCCGAGATCAGCCGGTAATGGGTCTGTGATCAGCCCACGATCGACTATGGGATCACTGCACGATGCTGACCTGGGCCCGATGCAGCAAACGGCCCTGATGACGAAAACCGGGCATGGTTACTTTGACGCGATCGCCCGGTTGAGCATGACCCCAGGCTAATTGATGCCATTGGGGGTCATAGACCACTTCTTCCCCGATCGGGGCAATTTGTTCAACGGCCCAATGTTCCAGCAACTGATCCAGCGGCCGCAACAGGGGCAAGAGATTGGTGGCGGGAATGTGGGGATTGTGCTGGGCGGCGGCAACGGCCTTATACCAATTCAGCAGCCAAGGTTCCAGAATTTGCAAGCTCGATCGCTGGAATTCCGCCAACAGTTGCTCTCGTTCGCTTTCCAGGCGAGTTTTCAGCCGGTGATATTCCTGCTGAAGCTGCACCAACTCGGCCGCATGAACATCAGGAGCCAACCGCTGGGCCGGGGATTGGTCGGAGGCGGGCTTGGTGTTGTCGGCATTGTTCGCCATGCCCAACAGATCGATCGGGGTGACGTTCAAGGCCTTGGCAATCCGCCCGATCGCATCGAGGCGCAAGCGATCTAAATTGCCTTGCCGCAACAATCGCACCTGATACATAGAAACCTGTGCGGCATCCGCCAAGGCTCGCCAACTGCGCACCTTGGCCGTCACCATCCAACGTTTCAGCAACCGCTCCCGATCGCTCATTAACTTCTCGTACTTTTGCTTGAGTCCTTTACTTGGGCCCCGATGGGCCGCCAATTGCTCCAAACAAGGGCCCTGTCCCTTTCGCTCTTCCCTGGCGCTGGCCCTAGCCAATGGGCTAGCTGCAAGCTCAGGAGCGGATTTCACCCATATCCTACCAGAATGAGCGAAAGCACCCCCGAAAGCCGCTGAACCACCCAACGCAAAGCGCCATCCTTTACATTGCAACTTGCAACATTGCAGCTTTCAACATTTCAGCGTTCAAATATTTCAACTTGCAATATTTCAGCTTTCAACCGGCTAGCGGCCTGAGCCGGAGATCCTCGATCGCTGGCTGCCCATCCTCAGCCCGTCCCCACGCCAAGACCGGGGATAAGCGGCTGCTCATCCTAGGGCTGGTTGTCAAATCGCCTGAAACCCTGATTCCGCCGTTGGCAGATCGTGAGAGACAAGGGGCTTAAGCCCCTTGTTACAACGACTGGGATATGGAAAATCAATCGTTTCCGCCTGATCCTAGGAAATGACGACAGCCCCTAAACCGATTCAATCTGACTCAGGCCGATTCAGGCCGATTCAAATGGATTCAGCCAACGCAGCAATTCTTGGCTGAGGCGATTTAGATCGCGATAAAAAATTTCTTGCTTGGCCCATTGCCCGATCGCGTCGAGGGGGCTGAACGCGCCGCCGGTTTTCCACTGAATATCCTGGCCCAAAGGGGTGAGGTGATTTCCCGGTAGCTCCTGCAAGGCTAACCAACCGGGAAAGCGTCGTTGCAAAATGGGAGCCAATCGGCTCGACTGATCCAAATCATCGGTGGCAAAACGAATGAGCAAATTGCGACGAATCCCGTATTGGGCGGCGATCAATTGCTCCGTTTCCGTAGGCGAGGGGGTGAATTCCGCATTCAGCCGCTTATCAAACACATCAGCCGGAACAGCCCCAGGCACAGCGCGGTTAATCGACTCCAGAACGGGGCCGAAGCGATCGAACAGGGGAATTGCCCGTTGCGCCGAATAATTATTGAAGGCCATCAGCGCATTGCCGGCCCGCTCCACCTCAAAGATGCTGCCAATGAGCAGATGCAGCTTGCAGCCCATGCTGTGGCCCAGACCATAGACCGGGATCGATCGCCGCCGCAGTTGACCATGGCGATAAAGCCAATCGATGGCGCGATCGAACCGAATCAGCGCATCCTCCGCGATCGCCTCATGGTCAAACCCAGAATTGACAAAGGGCGTGGCGATCGTTCCGTAACCGCGATTGGCCAGCCGCTCCAGCAACCAGCGGTAGGTGAACTGGGGAGCCGCGCCCACAAAAGCCCCGCCCAAGAAATGAATCACCCCTAGCGGATTCGCCGGGATCAGCACCCAAGCTCCGTTTAATTCACGCCACTGTGCTGCCTGTCCCGCCATCGATCGCCCGTCCTGTTGCCCGTTGCCAAATCCTTGGCATTGTAGCGCTTTGCTTATGGAGCGGGGTTTCGGCGGGATTTTCTGCCCCCGATCGCCAGAAGATCCCGCCAGGGCCGTAGGCTGGTTAGACACCAAAATTCTTGGGATTTTCGCAACCCCCAGGGGCAAACCATGGCCAGAATTAACGACAACTACCTGAAGCTAAAAGCCGGTTATCTGTTTCCCGAAATCGCCCGCCGGGTGAACGCCTTCGCCGCCGAGCATCCCGACGCGCCGATTATCCGCTTGGGCATTGGCGACGTGACTGAGCCGCTGCCGGAAGCCTGCCGCACCGCCATGATCAACGCGGTGAACGACATGGGCGATCGGGGCAGCTTCAAGGGCTATGGCCCCGAGCAGGGCTACGCTTGGTTGCGCGAGGCGATCGCCCAGCACGACTTCCAAGCGCGCGGCTGCGATATTGATGCCTCGGAAATCTTCATCTCCGACGGCTCCAAGTGCGACTGCGGCAACATTCTGGACATCTTCGGCCACGACAACACGATCGCCGTTACCGATCCCGTCTATCCGGTCTATGTGGACACCAACGTGATGGCGGGTCACACGGGCGACGCGAACGATCGGGGCGAATACGGCGGCTTGGTTTACCTGCCAATTTCCGCCGAAAACGACTTCACCGCCCAAATCCCCAGCGAAAAAGTCGATCTGATCTATCTCTGCTTCCCCAACAACCCCACGGGAGCCGTCGCCACCCGCGAGCACCTGCAAGCCTGGGTCGATTACGCCCGCAGCCACGGCTCGATCATCTTTTTCGATGCCGCCTACGAAGCCTTCATCACCGATCCGGCAATTCCCCACTCGATTTTTGAGATTGAAGGGGCCCGCGACTGTGCGATCGAGTTCCGTTCCTTCTCCAAAAACGCTGGCTTCACCGGAACCCGTTGCGCCTTGACCGTTGTGCCCAAAACCCTGAAGGGCCAAACCGCCGACGGCACGGGCGTGGATCTGTGGAGCCTGTGGAACCGTCGCCAATCCACCAAGTTCAACGGCGTGTCCTACATCGTCCAGCGCGGGGCCGAGGCGGTCTACTCACCCGAGGGGCAAGCCCAAACCAAAGCCCTGGTGAGCTTCTATCTGGAAAACGCCCAAATCATCCGCGAGAAGCTGACCGAAGCGGGTTTGGCGGTCTATGGCGGCATCAACGCGCCCTACGTGTGGGTGCAAACGCCGAACGGCCTGTCGAGCTGGGATTTCTTTGATAAGTTGCTGCACACCTGCAATGTGGTGGGCACGCCGGGTTCGGGCTTCGGTGCGGCGGGCGAAGGCTATTTCCGCATTTCGGCCTTCAACAGCCGGGCCAACGTGGAAGAAGCCACACGCCGGATCGTGGAAACCTTCAAGGCCTAATCGCTAAAACCGGTCAGGGACGCAGGGGAAAATCGGTCTCCCGCGTACCCTGCAAAGGATTACGAATTAAGCCGCATGAGACGTGGCGGGGGTGATGGGCAACGGTGAACCGTCGGGTAGTAGAACGGGTTGTTCAAGAGCTGCTTGAAGCGATCGCGCCAAGGCTTGAAGTTCATCCAGGCTATTGGCTTTGGGTTGAATCACCGCAGTGGTATCGATCTGAAGGTTGCCCATGCCATCGTCAAAAACTGGGCAGATTTGATAGCGATTGTCTTGGAAGACAACGCGATAGCTTTTGGTGGTGGTTGGTGACGTTGCGCTTGTTTTTTGACCGATTTGGTACAGGAATTCCGGGGCAAAATCTGCACCATTGGGCCAGGCGATCGTGTGGGTTTCTGGGTCGATCGCCACTTGCTGAAAAGCAGCCAGGGATTTGAGGGGTTCAAAAATTCCCCCGTAAAGTTCAGCTTCTAGGTCAACCCGTACCGTTTCTTGATTATTGAAAATCAGTTCTAATTCATAGCCTTGCAAGTGGCGAACTTTTGTAATTGCTAGAGATTGAGGTGCTGTCAACATGGCTAGTTGCCAGAAGTTGGGGCGAAGATTTTGACTTCGGTTTCGAGGTGATCGCGGAGGGTTTGTTTCAGGGTTTCGAGATCGTAGTGAATTTGTAGGTTCAGCCAAAACCGTTCCGAGAGACCAAAGTAGCGGGACAGGCGCAGGGCAACTTCAGGCGAGATTGATCGCTTCCCACGGGCGATCGCCCCAATAACTCGTACCGAAATCCCAGTTTCAGCAGCAAGTTTGGTGTAGGAAATTTTCAGCGGCCGCAAAAAGTCCTCTAGCAAAACTTCGCCAGGGTGAATAAAGTTTTGTTGATTGATTTCCATCATTCCCCTTGCGATTGAGAATTAATTTCAGCGAGTTGTTCAGTGGCCCATTCGCGTAAGAAATCGTCGGGGTCATTGGCAGCGCGATCGCGTAACAAATCAATCACCTGCGGATTCTTGGGCGCAATTTCTAACAATCCCTCAAGTGCTGTTTGACGCACATCATTATCCTCATCGGATCGTGCGCGGTCTTGCAGCAAGAGTAAGGTGTCAGGGTCGTCTTTCCAGCCCTGAGCCAACTCCCGCAACACTACTCGCCGCGTAAACCAGTGCTCATCGGACTGTGCGCGATCTTGCAGCAAAAGTAAGGTGTCGGGGTGGTCTTTCCAGTCCCGAGCTAACCCCTGCACCGCTGCTTCACGCACATCTTCGTCCTCATCGAATCTTGCGCGGTCTTTGAGCAAAAGCAAGGTTTCAGGGTCGTCTTTCCATCCCTGAGCCAACTCCCGCACCGCTGCTTCACGCACACGCCAGTTCTCATCGGATCTTGCGCAGTCTTTGAGCCAGCGCGAGGTGTCAGGGTGATCTTTCCAATCCCTGATCAACTCCCACATCGCTGCTCGCCTCACAACTTCATGCTCATCGGATCGGGCGCGATCTTTGAGCAAAAGCAAGGTTTCAGGGTGATCTTTCCAGCCCCGAGCCAACTCCCACATCGCTGCTCGCCTCACAAATTCATGCTCATCGGATCGGGCGCGGTCTTTGAGCCAGGGCAAGGTTTCAGGGTCGTCTTTCCAGCCCCGAGCCAACTCCCGCACCGCTATTTGCCGCACACCCCTGTCCTGATCGGATCGCGCGCGGTCTTTGAGCCAGGGCAAGGTGTCGGGGTCGTCCTTACAGTTCCAAGCCAACACATACACCGCTACTTGCCGCACACCCTTGTCCTGATCGGATCGCGCGCAGTCTTTGAGCAAGAGCAAGGTGTCGGAGTCGTCTTTCCAGCCCTGGGCTAACTCTTGCACCGCTGCTTGCCGCACACCACTGTCCTGATCGGATCGCGCGCGGTCTTTGAGCCAGGGCAAGGTGTCGGGGTTGTTTTTCCAGCCCCGAGCCAACTCCTGCACCGCTGCTTGCCGCACAGCCCAGTTCTCATCGGATCGGGCGCGGTCTTTGAGCCAGGGCAAGGTGTCGGGGTCGTCTTGCCAATGTTGAGCAACACAGCGCAAGGCTCGATCTCGCACCTTCCTGATGCGTTGATTGAAGTCCCAATCTTCCTGAGAATCAACCTCACGAAGCGCTCCCCATGCAGTCAACGATCGCAGCCGTTGCAACAGATCCCGATCCAACTCAGCAATTGACGATCGCTCCGGTAACTCCGCCCAACAATCCGCTGCCAAGAAGAGATTGGCAAAGTCAGCTTTTTCACTGGTTGCACGATCCAGTTGCACCAACAAGGCGATCGCCTGTTTCGCAAACCCAATGGGCAACTGACTCGCCAACAAAATCAACACTTCTCGCCAGGCATCATCATTCCAGTGCTGCCCAAAGATAGTGTGAATCAAATTATCCGTTGAAATCGCATTTTGGCTGCCTGAATCCCGTTGATTAAACCGCTCCCAAATCTCCGTCGCGCAGAAATATTCCAAAAAGGTGCGATGCACAAAAGCGTAATAGCCCGTCCCTGCTGAACAAAGCGTGAAGTTTCGCACCCGCAAAGCATCAATCAACGCTTCAGCCCACCCTTCGGGATTGGGCAGCGACAAGGTGCGTAAATAATCCGCCACGATCGCTTGCAAATCCGATTGAGCAATTAAATTACCCTTCAAGCCGCCATCGGTATTCTGCAAAAAGAACGCCACCTGCCGCACAATTTTTTGCTTTTGATTCAGGGTGAGCTGAATGTCCTGACAGCGATCGGGCAGCTTTTTGTGCTCCACATCCCAGTCCCGCAGCAACAGATCAGTGGCTTGGCGATAGAACTCCAATCGCTCATCCGGGAGCCGCGATTTGCGATTCAAAATACACATCATCGTCAGCATCAACGGATTGCCCGCTAACTCCCGAATCGTTCGACCTCGGGCGATCGCGGCGCTCATCCGATCTCGACAGCGATCGCGATCGGCTTGTTGGCCGTCTCCAAAGGTTTCCTGATGCCAGCGATCGCAAAAATCCTTGATTTGCTGATCATCGAATTCTTCGAGCAACCAATGCCGAAACCCGTGATTCGTGAGTGATCGCGCATAGTTTTGGTAGCCATAAACCCGCGATGTCACAATAATTTTGGCCGCAGGATAGTCATGCGCTAATCGGCAAATTTCCCGAATCACTTCATCTCGCCGCGCCGGTTCAAACACCTCATCCAATCCATCAAAGAGCAGCAGCACCCGCCCAGCGCTCAACCAGTCATGCAACTGGGATTTATTCAACCGATCCAAGACATTGCCTGCATGGAAATAGTCCAAAACATCCAAGGACGCTTGGCGCGATAATTTCCGTAACTCCACAAACAAGGGCAACGGCCGCAACAGCAACTGATCCGATGGCTGGGTGTGATTAGTTTTAAATAGTTCATTTTCATAGGTCGCCCAATCCAACGCCAAATATTTGAGCAACGTGGATTTTCCTGACCCCGGATCGCCCAAAATCACGAACAAGTTCATGTCCGGACTCTTAACCAATTCCACCACGGATTGCGGCGCTTGGTTGCGATAGAGATCCCGTAATCGCTCCTGCTGGTTTTCGTCGAGTTCTTCCTTCAGCAAGCCATATTGCCGCAGCAATTCCTTGGGCGCTTTGTCCAGTTGCGGCAAATATTCCCCACATTCCCGCGCCCGTTGCGGCAAAAACACTTGCCACAGCTTCACCGAATAGGCTCCCCCATCGGTGGCCAACTGGTCGAGCGGCAAAACCTCATGGTCGGTTTGGAGCGATCGCGCATAGGCCAACAGGTCAAAATCCACGATCGGCCCCAGCGAGCCGCGAACCAAATCACGGGTTTCCGCCACCCGCTCGAACTGGGCGATCGCCCGCAATTTCTCATCCGCCCCAATCAACTCGCGGGTGTATTTCTGATAGCGCTTGGCGATTTTTTGCCAATTAAATTCTGGGGGTAAGGGCTTGAGCTTCAGGGCTAACCAGCGATCGGCCCAAACCACCGGATCGACTTGCCCCTCATCCGCGAACGCACTCCCCAACGCCCCCGCCACCGCCGGATCAGCAATCAACCGTTTCAGCGATTCGGTATAAGCCTGAACCCGCTCCAGCTCATCATCACAGCAATCTTCAAGCTCTCGCTGTATCAATTCCAAAAAGCCTTTAATCGCTTTGCCCGTCGCCATTTCCAGCGAGTCGGGCCCAAAGCGATCGACTAGTCCTTGCAACCGCCCCTTAAAAAAATCCTTGACGTAATCTTTGAGCGTGTCCTTGGCCAGGTCTTCCATCACTGCGCCAAAGACAAACCCCACCGTCTGCGTCACGCCCCAGATTACTAACCAGTCCACCATCGGAGTCTCACAAAGGATGATTGGCTACATCAATTATGCGCGATCGCCCTGCGAGGAAACAGATGCACGCTAGAGCCGATCGACCGTCAGGCCAAAAGGTTGGGAGATGGGTGGGTTTTGCAAGATTTTTGGACAGGGCAACATCAGCCCGATCGTTCCCAGCGGAACTTGCGATCGGCCTCGGCGATCGGCACATCGTTAATGCTGGCTTCCCGACGCTGCATCAAGCCGTTGGGCGCAAATTCCCATTGCTCGTTGCCATAGGCGCGATACCACTGCCCCGAGTCCGTGTGGTATTCATACTCGAACTTCACGGAGATTCGGTTATCGGTGAAGCTCCAGAGTTCCTTCTTGAGGCGATAGTCCAGCTCATGATTCCACTTGCGGGTCAGGAACTCGCGGATTTTGTCCCGTCCCGCAAAGAATTCCGATCGATTGCGCCAAACCGAATCTTCCGTGTAAGCCAGCGATACGCGCTCCGGGTCGCGGGTGTTCCAAGCATCTTCGGCGGCTTGCACCTTGGCGATCGCGGTTTCGCGGGTAAACGGCGGCAGGGGCGGACGACTTTCCATGGCTGGAACCCTTATGCGGTCACTTCGTAACGACAGTGGGAGCGGGTGGCGGCTCAAAAAATTCCCAAAAAAAATGCAGAGATCCGACAGACGAATCTGCCAGGTCTCCGCAGCGGTGACACATCTCTCCACTACTCTTGCTTATATTGTTGCCTTGAAAGGGGAAAAAGTTCCAGCTTTTCTGAAAAATTTTTTTGCCCTGTCGAATTGCCCTGCCGAACTGCTCTGCCCGATCGCGCTGTGCATCACCCTTGATAGCCACTGAGAACGATTGTGCTTGGTATGATTTGCTTCATTGAGCAATCAAGCGCTTTTGAATGCTGATGCGGGAAAATGTTGTTTTAGCTTGAATTTTCCGTATTTTAGAGATTCTTTGCTGCTTCAAGGGATATGTATCTCTTGTTACTTGTGCCAGCAAAACACATTGATTGTTGCCGGATTTTTAACCGTCACATTTCCGGAATCAGAATTGAACAATCACGCTAGGGCCCTATTTCTCAGTGGAGGTTTCAGCGCAATTCTCCATGGGGTTGTTGCTAGCTGGGTGGGGCAAGATGGAGATGGGGATGAGAATTGGCCAGAATTTTGATCAGGATTGGCTCTAGCTGGTTTCCGGCCCTACGCTACGATTTGGGATCCCGGAATGGATTGCGACAGATGGGGGGGGAGCAACCATCGGGGAGCGATCGGGTGGCTTCGTTTGCAGGTTGGGTCATTTTTGGGCAACTTTAAGCGGATCGAATCCCGGATTGCTTGCAGTCTTGATTGCTTGCGGTGAAGTTTGCGGTGAAGTTTGTGGACAAGGGAAACTCTGGATTGCTATGGACAACTCAACTCGTCGATCGGATGCGTTAGGAACCAATGGGGCGGGAACGGCTCCCCTGTCGTTGCTGGAAGCCCAAAAGGTTTTGGCGGTGTTTAACTGTTTGGAAGAAGCGCCCAGTCTCTCGGAGAGTCAGCAGGCGATTATTCGATCGGCTCTGCGGACGGTGGTTCAGGAGGCGGACTGCGTGATTTTTGGAGTTTGTGCGGATTCGATCGCTCAAGGGTTGGCGGCTGTGCGGGCCTATGGGGCTGGTTTGGATCGTGAAGTGCCGCCGGAGCCGGAACGGCGGGGGGTGGCCAATCCGGAACAGCCGATTTATATCAAGTGCAACACTAACTCTCTGTTGTTTTATGCGGAACCCTACCAGGGTGAAAATCGAGGGGTTTTGGTGTCCTGTCAGTCCCATGTGGATGAGGAATTGAATGCGATGTATGGCCACCTACCCTTAGATTTGTTTGCCTAGGGCGATGGGGCGACCAAGGGGACGGTGGTTGAGCGATCGCGCCCGGGGGCTTGGCCGGTGGCAACGGATCCGGCAACTCCCGAGAATGGTGCGGGGCGGTGGCGTTTGGGGGCTGCTGTTGGTGTTGCTGGCGATCGGGGGAATGTTGGCGCTGAAAATGCCGCCCGCTTCGGGATCCGCAGCCCTGCACCCGCTTTCCCAGTGGTCGGCCCAGTTATCCGAGGGGGATGCTATGGAGCTTTTGACGGATCCGTTTTTGCAGTTGCCGGGGTCGGACTCGGTGCATGTGGTTTGGTTCACGGAATTGCCGGGCGATCGCCATTGGGTGGATTGGGGCGATCGGCTTGATCGGCAGGCCTTGGCCCAAACCCGCCGCTTGACTCGTACCCGTGAAGATGGCCAATCGCGACTGCCGGAGCGGGTGGCGGCCCAGCGGCCCGAGGGGGTGAAGGTTTGGGAGCGGCCCATTTGGCGACATGAGGCGATCGTGTCGGGGCTGTTGCCGGGCCAGTCGGTTCCCTATCGGGTGACGAGTCAAGGGGGCGATCGCGCCGTCAGTAGCGGAGTGTTTCGCCTGTCGCCCCAACCGCTGCCGGGCCAACCGCTGCAACTGCTGTTGACTTCGGATCATCAACTGAAGCCAATGGTGGCGGCCAACTTGCAACAGGTGGTGGCCACGGTGGGCCGGGTGGATGGGGTGTTGTTTGCGGGGGACTTGGTGAATGTGCCCGATCGTGCTTCGGAATGGTTTGACGATGGGGGCGGTGGGGCGTTTTTTCCCTGTTTGCAAGGACGAGCCAATCGATCGCTCCAAGGTCACACCTACCAAGGCGGGGCTATTTTGCAGGAGGCTCCCCTGTTCGCGGCCCTAGGCAACCACGAGGTGATGGGTCGGGTGGGGCGGGCCCAAGATCTCAACCGGGAATTTTATGACACCGTGCCTCGCTGGGTCGTGCGACAGGGGGCCGCGCAACAGGGGGCTGCGCAACGGGGAGCGGGCGATCGGGTCTTAGGTCCGGCTTCCGGCGAAGTTTCAGGGGCAACGTCGGGGGAAA
Organism: Limnothrix sp. FACHB-406; assembly: GCF_014698235.1. Taxonomy (NCBI): domain Bacteria; kingdom Bacillati; phylum Cyanobacteriota; class Cyanophyceae; order Pseudanabaenales; family Pseudanabaenaceae; genus Limnothrix; species Limnothrix sp. FACHB-406. Next base: position 266,655 of record NZ_JACJSP010000005.1, read on the forward strand.
CACCAGGGGCTGCAATCGGCCCGGCCGCCTTGGCGGATCAATCGTTCAACACGCGCACCTATGAGGAAATTTGGACGTTGCCGACTAACGATCGGGGCGAGGGCAATTACTACGCCGTCAGCTTTGGGGATCTGCGGTTGGTGGTGTTGAACGTGACCCAAGCTTGGCGATCGCCCATTTTGACGGCGAAGTTCGGCGGCCGCTTCCACGAAGGCCAGCCCCAAAGTCCGATCGATTGGGGTTGGGGTCAGCATATTTTTGAATCGATCGCCCCGGGGAGTCCGCAATTTCAGTGGCTCCAAGCGGAATTGGCCGGCGAGCCATTTCGCCAAGCCAAGTATCGCGTGGTTATGTTTCACCACCCGCCCCATACCTTGGGGGATAACAGCGTGCCGCCCTTCACGGATCCCATCCAGACGATCGAGCGGGATGACCTGGGCCAGGTGATGGCGGTGAAATATGCCTATCCGCGCGATCAAGATGTGATTGCCCAATATTTGTCCCCCCTGCTGGAATCGGCGGAGGTGGATTTGGTGTTGTATGGCCACTCGCACCTGTGGAATCGGTTCCGCCGTGGCCGCACCCATTACCTGGAAACGTCGAACGTGGGCAATAGCTATGGGGCGGCCTGGGGCGATCGGGGGCGATCGGGCATTCCGCCGGAGGGTAGCGGGTTTGAGCGATCGGACTATGTGGCGATCGGGGATCCTAATGGATTGCCCCCAATTGTGCCCTCGATCGCTCCTTTGATTGATCCCTTGGATCAAACCCCTCAGCCCTACTTGGCCAGCAACGAAATCACCGCCTTCAGTATTTTGGACACGGCTGCCGGAACGGTCACTAGCTATGTTTTTGACCCCAGAAAGCCGGAGCAACCCGCTCAACCGTTCGATCGGTTCACGATTGGGGCCCCGGCTAACGAGGGAGACCGTTGAGGAGCGAGTTGCTGCTCACGGGATCAACTTGATTCGCTCAGTCTGATTAATTCAAGCTGATTAATTCAGTCCGGTTAGCTCAGGTTGACTGGCTCAGTCTGGTTAGCGAGTACCAAACACCCGTTGCACACAGGTACGCGCAATTTGCATCATTTCCGGCGGCAGCTCATTGCTGTTCGATTGCTGCATCCGTTGGTAGAGATTCATGGTTTGCTGCAAGGTATAGCGCGACTGGAATTCCGCCAAGGAGCATTGGCAATATTGCGTAGCCTGCTGTTGGTTAAACTGACCCGATTGTTGAGCCGATCGGGTGCAGCTTTGCAAAAAGGCGCGCGAAAATTCTGGCGGGTAAGCATTGCGCTGGGTCAGGCTCCCGATCGACTGGCGATCAGTCTCGATCGGCTCTGCGGCTTGGGCGCTCAAACCGGACGCAAGGCCCAGGGCCACAAAGCTCCCTACGATGGTCAACGATTGCAGCGCCTGGGTCGGAAAGTTACGTTTCATAGTGTCGTGGTTGTTTGAAATCAGCAGCCCACAGCCCACACCGCCAGCCCATCTTGCAAGACACACTAGCGGGCCTGAGCAAAGCTACCCTCAGTCGATTTCAACCTTTGCATAGGTCAAGCCGAACGATCGGGAAAGTTGCGGGATCGTGATTGATCGCTCAAGCTCTCCAAATCAGTTCGGCTCATAATGGGAGCGGCGATCGCCCCCATGTGTTGATTGCCCCATGCACGGGTTGAGTTAACTGATTAAATTAAAAGACTCATCCCCGCACCCATGGGTTGCAAGCTTTGAATGATTCAAGTTCTGGATGATTGCGAAGGCCCATCTGGAGTGCAGGTTGCAATTGACATCACAAACCCGCATAACCGGCCCGCACAACCAACCCGCACTCCGAACCTGCTTTTCAATCCCAATCGGGGATGATGGTCTGTTTAATTCCTAGCTCAGTTCCTTAACGCTGGCCACCAGCTCAGACACTTTTTCTTTTGCACTGCCAAACAGCATCATCGTTTTGTCTTCATAGAAGAGCGCATTATCCAAACCGGCAAATCCGGGGTTCATGCTGCGTTTAATCACGATCGTGTGTTTGGCGCGATCGACCTCCAGAATCGGCATTCCGTAGATCGGGCTTTGGGGATTGTCCCGGGCATCCGGGTTCACCACATCATTGGCCCCAATCACCAGCGCCACATCCACCCGTTCAAAGTCCGGGTTAATGTCGTCCAGGTCGCACAGTTGGGAATAGGGCACGTTGGCTTCCGCCAGCAACACGTTCATGTGGCCCGGCATCCGACCTGCCACCGGGTGAATGGCATAGCGCACATCAACACCCAACCGTTCGAGCTGATCGGCCAACTCCCGCACGGCGTGCTGGGCTTGGGCCACCGCCATGCCATAGCCGGGCACAATCGCCACCGATCGGGCATAGCCCAACATCATGGCGCATTCTTCCGGGTCGATCGAGCGCACCGTGTGGGAACCCGCATCGCTGCTGCCGCCGTCGTCCGTGGCCGTGCTGACGCTGCCAAAGGCCCCAAAGAGCACATTGGTCAGCGATCGATTCATGGCCTTGCACATGATTTGGGTCAGGATCAGCCCCGAAGCGCCCACCAGCGCCCCGGCAATTACCAGCATTTCATTGCCCAACACAAAACCCGCCGCACTGGCCGCCAGCCCGGACAGGGAGTTCAGCAGCGAAATCACGACCGGCGTATCAGCACCCCCGATCGGCAACACCACCAACACCCCCTGCACCAGGGAAATGCCCGTCAGCAGCCACAAAACCGTCAAATCGCCCGGGTGAATCAGCAAATAAGCACCGCTGGCCACAAAGCCCAGCAGCAAGCCGAAATTCACCGGTTGTTGCAGGGGGAAAGTGATGGGTGCGCCGGTTACCAGTCCCTGCAACTTGGCAAAGGCCATGAAACTGCCCGTGAGGGTCACGCCCCCAATCAGCAGCCCGGCAATGACGGTCACGGCCGTGTCGGTGGGAACCGGTGCGCCCGTGTTCACAATCCGCCAATATTCCGCCGCTGCCACCAGGGCCGAGGCCGCGCCGCCCAACCCGTTCAACAAGCCCACCATCTGGGGCATGTCGGTCATGGCAACGCGCTTGGCGGCAATCAGACCAACCACCGATCCCGCCACCAGGGTGGCCAAGAGTGCCCCGTAGTTCACGGCGGAGCGATCGAGCAGGGTCACCCCGATCGCCATGGCCATGCCCACGGCCGCCAGCCAGTTGCCCCGGCGAGCGGTGGCGGGCGATCCCAACATTTTGATCCCCACAATGAACAGGGCCGCAGCGGCCAAGTTGCTTAGCCGGGCGATCGTTGTCCACCATTCAGCGGGCAAAACACCCGATACAAGTCCATCGATCATTCCTTATGTCCTCGCCCTTTGGTCTCAGGATGCTTCAAAATTCCAGCCTTTCATTGAGCCAAGCGTTGAATGAAGCGTTGAACGAACATTGAGTTAAGTCTTGAATTGAACCCTGGAATTTAAATCCGGAATTGAACCCCGGAATTCAACCTTTGGTGATCCCCTGCATCAAACCCTCAATTACATCCTGAATTTGTATCGGCTGACTTCGATTGGCCTTTGCTCCCGATCGCTTGCCCATTTTGAAGATGAAAAATAGCCATTGGGCGATGGAACAGTTGGACAATCGAGTCAGGCGATCGGTTTAGGAAAGGGTCATTACTGGGGAATTTGGAGGTTGCTTCTCAGGTTGTCTTCAAGCCTTTTCAAGTTCAAGCCTTTTTCAGGCCTTTTCAAGTTCAAGCCTTTTTCAGACCTTTTCAAGTGGCTGCTTCAAGTGGCTGCTTCAAGTGGCTGTCAGGCTATTTCTTAAACATTTGCAGCATTCGATCGGTCACCCAAAAGCCACCAACCACATTCACCATGGCCAGCACAATGGCCACCAAGCCCAGAATGGTGGGGCCGCTGAGTTGTGCTGCGCCGCCGGCCAAAATTGCCCCCACCACGGCAATTCCAGAAATGGCATTCGCACCGGACATCAAAGGGGTATGGAGCGTGGGAGGCACTTTGTTGATGATTTCAAACCCCACAAAGGAGGCCAAAACAAACACCACCAAACCCGTTACCAAGGTTTCACTCATGAGGCCAACACCATTGATTCAGCCGAAGGGGTTTCTGAGAGCGTGGCGACCAAATTTCGCACCCGATCGTTGCGAATTTCACCGCCGTGGGTGATGCAAACCGCATCCAAAATGTCATCGGCAAAGTTGAACACCGGTTGCCCATCTTTGATTAACCAGTCCAACAGGGCCGAACAGTTTTTGGCGTATTGCATACTGGTGTGGGTGGTGACCGTGCTGGCCAAGTGCATCGGGGCCAAAATTTGCACCCCATTCACCACATGGTCATGGCCCGGTTGACTGCATTCACAGTTACCGCCCTGTTCTGCGGCCAAGTCCACAATCACGGAACCGGGCTTCATTTGGGCCACGGTGTCGGCGGTGACCATGATCGGGGCACGGCGGCCGGGAATTTTGGCGGTGGTGATCACCACGTCAGCCCCGATCGCCCGTTCAGCCACGGTGGCTTGAATCCGAGCTTGCAAATTATCGGAAACCGCTTTGGCATAACCGTTTTGCCCGCTGGTTTCTTCCTCGATCATCATTTCCACAAACCGGGCCCCGAGGCTTTGCACCTCGTCGCGGGTTTCCGGGCGGATGTCAAAGGCTTCCACCACGGCCCCCAATCGGCGGGCGGTGGCAATCGCCTGCAACCCGGCCACACCCACACCCAACACCAGCACCTTGGCCGGCGGAATGGTTCCCGCCGCTGTGGTCAACATGGGGAAATATTTGGGCAGGGCCGCCGCCGCCAACAGCACAGCCTTGTAGCCGGCTGCGTTGGCCTGAGACGAAAGGGCATCCGCCACCTGAGCACGGGTGCTGCGGGGCACGAATTCTAGGGAAATCGCTGTGATGCCCCGTTCTGCCAGGGTTTTGATGGACTGAGGGCGATCGAGCGGCTCCAAAAAGCCCATCAACATCGATCCCGATTTCAGCCAACCCAGTTCCTCATCGGTGGGGGGCAAAACCTTCGTCACTAAATCCGACGTTTGCCACAGTTGAGCGCGATCGCTCGTCACTGTTGCGCCCGCCGCTTCATAGGCCGAATCCGTAAATCCTGCGCGTTCTCCCGCGCCGGTTTCCACGGCAATCGCTAGCCCTTTTTTGACCCAACGAGCTACCACGTCGGGAACCAGGGCCACGCGCCGTTCATCCAGCGCCACTTCTTTCACAACCGCAACTTTCATACGCGTTCGCTTCCGCGCAACTGCTTGCATCCTAGGCCGATCCCCCGGTTGCGATCGGAATTTTCAACTTGTCTTATCGATCGCGCGATCGAGTGATGACATTTATAACAACTTGCCTAAAGGAATTTGTTGTAATTTCGTGGGCTTCCTCAAGAACGCTCATCGCCTTGAGAGATAAGCTTTTCCCTTTCTTTGAAGAAAAACAATCATCGTCAAAACCACTTCATTAGAGGAAAGGATTTTGCGGTGACTTTATTCCAGCAATTCTTAAGAACATCTTTAGGGAATTGCTAGGTAAAAATAGGGATCAAATGCCCAAGGCGTTTGATTATGCTGAAACTTGATTTTGAAAAATTTAAAATGAAGACGGAGCCTCTTTTTGATCCCATAGAAAACTTGATGAAGTTTCTGGGTTTCTTCATGAAGTTCTGCAACTGGCTTGTAACGAGCCAGGGGAAGTAACCCAGCTATCAGGGAGAGAATGGGTTGCCGTCTGGCCCCCGATCGTCTCGAATTCACCCCAATTCACTCTGCCCTGATACGACTGAAGGGGAAATTTCCCCGATCGCCCCGGGATCTGCCTTTGCGCGGTGGGAACGACCCGATCGGCTGTAAATTAAGGGGAGTCAGCGTTTAGCGCCGCCTTGCCATGACCTCCAAACCCAACCCCAAAACCAGCAAAACCACCCCCGAAACTCCCGCCAAGAAAATGCCCTCACCCCTGGATTGCCTGGGGGGTTCCGGGATTTCGGCGGCGATCGCGGTGGGAGCCGGCGCACTGACCTATAAAATTGCCCAAACCTTTGCCGCCCACCCGATCACCAGCACCAACCGCCTCACCCTCAGCATTGGCGGTGCGGTGCGTACCTTGGTGGTCGGGGTGGGAACCCTGGGAACCTTTGTCTTTAGCTTTGTGGCCCTGGGGTTGTTGGCGCTGATGGTGCAGCTTTGGGTGCAGGGAAACCGGGGCGATCGGCCCACCGATGCTTAGGAGCACTTGCTTAGGCGCACAAGCAGTAGAAATCATTGACATCCTCCCCGTCCTAAAGGAGCGGGGATTCCGGCCCTAGGCAAACAACTGAAGTTGCTCGACTAGACCACGGGTTGACGCTTCATCGGCTGCTACCAGCGAACTGGATTTACGCTGGCCTCCACGTCCGTTTTGAGTCTCGGACTGCCCGCCCGCGACTTGGATATTGATGGCGGCATTCACATCGCGATCGTGAATTGCCCCGCATTGCATACACACCCACTCGCGCACGTCAAGGGTTTTCTTGCCACCCAACTGGCCACAAGATGAACAACGCTGGCTAGTCGGTTCCCATCGACTGATCACCTGGAAATCCCGCCCGTAGCGGATCGACTTGCCCTCGATCATCTGTCGGAAGCTGTACCAGCCAGCATCAGAAATCGCCCGCGCCAACTTGCGGTTTTTGACCATACCCGACACATTCAAATCTTCCAGAACGATCGCTTGGTTCTCGCGAACGATCCGGGTCGATAACTTGTGCAGGAAGTCAGTTCGTTGATCCTTGATGCGGGCGTGAATCCGGGCCACCTTGCGTCGGGCTAGATATCGACGCTTGCTGCCCTTAACCTTGCGGCTGAGGGATTTTTGAGCACGGCGCAATCGCTTGAGGGATTTAGCCAACGGCTTGGGACTTAGTACCTTTTCACCCGTGGACAGGGTGGCGAAGGTGGTCAAGCCCAGGTCGATCCCCACTCCATCATTAATAGCCTTCAGAGCGATCGGATCCACTTCACAGACAAACGACGCAAAGTAGCGATCGGCTGCATCCTTGATGATCGTCACTGATGATGGATCGGATGGCAG